>JAEYRR010000296.1 GCA_023435505.1 Bacillota bacterium
TCTTTGAAGAGATTGCACCATTTCCTGAAACTATGTGCTGTCGTTACAATCCCGGAGGAGACTTTAAAATCCAGAATCAGATTATGGATACCCCTGAGGATGCCAAATATGGTATGACAAAGGATCAGATGAAGGAAGCTTTTCTGAAACTGAAAACAAAGGGAGTAAAGCATTTTGGAATTCATGCCTTTCTTGCTAGCAATACCGTAACAGATGAGTATTACCCTAAACTAGCCAAAATCCTCTTTGAACTGGCTGTAGAGCTACAGAAGGAAACAGGTGCACACATTGCTTTTATTAATCTTTCAGGTGGAGTAGGAATTCCTTATCGTCCGGACCAGAGAGCAAATGACATCGAAGCCATTGGACAGGGAGTGAAACAGGCTTTTGAAGAGGTGTTAATACCTGCAGGAATGGAAGATGTGGCAATTTATACAGAGTTAGGCCGCTTTATTATGGGGCCTTTCGGTAGCCTGATTACGAAGGTGCTTCATGAAAAGCATATTTACAAGGAGTATATTGGGGTGGATGCTTGCGCAGCGAATCTTATGCGTCCTGCTATGTATGGTGCTTATCACCACATTTCAGTCCTTGGTAAAGAAGACGAAAAAGCCGACCATGTCTATGATGTGACGGGAGGTTTATGTGAGAATAATGATAAATTTGCCATTGACCGTGAACTACCTAAGGTCAATATCGGAGATTATCTCTGCATCCATGATACGGGAGCACATGGCTTCTCTATGGGATATAACTATAACGGTAAACTCCGTTCCGCCGAGCTTCTTCTTTGCGAAGATGGCTCTACGAAGTTAATTCGTCGAGCTGAGACCATGGAGGATTACTTTGCAACATTAGATTTGGATAAATTCCCACTCAATCAAAGATTTAAATAAAAAGAAGGTTAGGAGCTGTCTTACAAGAAGACAGCTTCTTTTTCATTCTACTAGGTTCATAACCTTTATTTCTAATGCATAAATCGAAACAGGGCTTCACAAAATGATAATAAATAAAATACGGGAAATGGAGTTTTTAAGCATGAGTCAGGAGTGTAAGGTAACGAACGAAGCAGTAGCAAAGGAATGGGCCAAACAGGAGGCAGCTTCTTGTAAGGTGAAGAAAGAGGGTATACGCTTATACTGTCCGGTAAAGGGAGAAGTGATGTCTATAGTTAAAGCTCCAGATCAGGCTTTTGCAAAGAAGCAGTTAGGAGATGGCGTAGTAATTTTCCCTCAAGGTCATACCATATACGCCCCTTGTGATGGAGAAGTTTCCTTTATCTTTCCTACTAATCATGCCATTATTATAACTGAGGTTTCAGGTCTTCAGATTTTAATTCATATAGGCAAGGATACCCTCCATCTGGAAAAAGACATTTTTACCTTATGTGTTACAGAAGGACAGGAGGTAAAGAAAGGAGATAAACTTTTAGAATTTGACATATTATATCTTAAGAAATATGCAAAGAGTGAAGCAATCCCTATGGTGGTTAAGGATCTTAAGGGCAAACAACTGATCATAGTAAAGACCGGGATGTCCAATGAGAAGGAGCTTATCATAGAGATTCGTTAGTAGGGTTTCTAAAATATCTTTGGGAAAAGCACAAATATAGCATACACCTCATAGAATGGTAATAAACTAAATATATTGGGGTGCTTAGCGTGAAATCCTTCCCAAAACCATTAAGCACCAAAGAAGAGCAGGTGTATTTAAGCCAATGTAAAGCTGGGAATAAAGAAGCCAGGGATATTCTGATCGAACGTAATCAAAGGCTGGTTGCTCATATTGTAAAGAAATACAATACCAGTGACAAAGATATTGATGATTTGATTTCTATTGGTACCATAGGTTTGATTAAAGCCATTGATACGTTTGATATGAGCAAAGGAATACGCTTAGCCACCTATGCCAGCAGATGCATTGAAAATGAACTTTTGATGCTGCTTCGTGGGGAAAAGAAGCAGTCGAAGGAAGTATATTATTATGAACCCATAGGTGCGGATAAAGAAGGTAATGAAATTAATCTGTTAGATATAATTGAAAGCGTAGATATTGACATTGTTGAAAATCTGGAATTAAAACGTAATATCAAGTTATTATATACACTTGTTAATGAAGTGTTGACAGAGCGGGAAAAACAAATAATCATACTAAGATATGGACTGGGAGATAATAAAGAGGTGACCCAGAGAGAAATTGCGGTTGGCCTTAATATCTCCCGGTCCTATGTTAGCAGAATCGAAAAGAAGGCATTAAAAAAGCTTCGGGATAGTTTCGAAGCCAAGTATGGCTGCATATACTTAACATAAGGTATAGCGAAGAGGTAGTATATGTGTCAAATGACTCCGTGTGAGATTGTTTCCTTCGTAACTGCTGTGGCATGCTCCATAGCAAAATGTTGTGATCAAGAGGAAATAGAGATAATGGCTGCAGTTTTTGTGCAATTAGGGGATACCTTAGGTACAATAGCGATACAGCAAGGTATACTATGTAACCAGAATAAGAATGAGGAGGAAGTACCTAAAGTTCTTCAGTGACTGCTAATGCAGTTACTGAATGACTTCATTACTTCCTTTTCTTGCATTTTTATCAAGAATAACTATAATAAAGGAGTAATAGAAACGGACTAGACAATGTATGGAGGTTATTATGATTATTAAACGATTGGCTTTGCTTCGTAGTTTAATGAAGGAAAAAGGCATAGAGGCATATATTATTCCAACGGCAGATTATCATCAGTCTGAATATGTAGGGGAGTATTTTACTGTTAGACAGTTTATGTCCGGATTTACAGGATCAGCTGGAGTGTTAGTGGTGACATTGACTAAGGCTGGATTGTGGACGGATGGCAGGTATTATATTCAGGCTGCTAGGCAATTAAATAATTCCACGATTGAGTTATTTCGACAGGGAGAGGAAGGTGTCCCATCAATAGAAGAATTCCTTTTAGAGGAAATGACGGAAGGTGGGATCCTTGGTTTTGATGGTAAAGTTATATCTGCCAAATGGGGGGACGAGCTGTTAAGCAAGCTTAAACGAAAGAATATAAGCATTTCTTTTGATGAGGATTTAGTTAACTTATACTGGAAGGAAAGACCTGCTCTACCAAAAGAATCAGTATATGTATTAGAAAATTGCTATGCAGGAGAATGTTGTAGGGATAAGATGGCAAGAATTAGAGAAGAGATGACAAAGGTAGGGGCGACCATTCATGTGCTTACCTCTCTTGATGATATCGCCTGGGTGTTAAATCTTCGCGGAAATGACGTAAGATACAATCCAGTATTTCTTTCCTATTTGGTAATCTCCCTTAAAGAGGCTGTACTTTTTATAGATGGTGATAAGTTGAACGAGGAGGTAAGAGACTACCTTAAAGAAAATGCTATAATAATAAGAGAGTATGATGATATTTATTCCCATCTTTCAGAGATTTCTAAAGAAGAGAAGGTGCTGTTAGACAAAAGCCGTGTCAATTACTGTATTACCAAATCCTTACCACAAGGTATAACAATATTTGATAAAACAAATCCATCTTTACTAATGAAAGCCATCAAAAATGATACAGAAGTTAAGAACTTAATCAATGCGCATATAAAGGATGGACTTGCTGTCACCAGATTTATGTACTGGCTAAAGACAAGGATTCAAAAGGAGACCATAACAGAACTTTCTGCCAGTGATTACCTAGAGAATCTTAGAAAGAGTCAGGAGGGATATCTGGGATTATCTTTTGATACAATCTGTGCGTATAAAGAAAATGCGGCAATGATGCACTACAGTGCCACAGAGACCTCCTTTGCCACGTTACAACCGGAAGGTCTTTTGTTAGTGGATTCTGGTGGACAGTACTATGAAGGAACTACAGATATCACCAGAACGTTTGCCTTAGGAGAGGTGGATGAAGAGCAGAAAAAGCAGTTCACTAAAGTAGTAAACGGTATGTTTAATTTATCTAGCGCAAAGTTTTTACATGGTTGTATTGGGATGAATCTGGACATTTTGGCAAGGGGACCGATGTGGGATATGGATTTGGACTATAAATGTGGTACCGGACATGGAGTAGGGTATCTCTTGAACGTCCATGAAGCCCCTAATGGTTTCCGTTGGAAGAAGGTGCCAGAGAGAAATGATAGTGGCGTCTTAGAAGCCGGAATGGTTACTACAGATGAGCCAGGTATCTATGTGGAAGGAAGCCATGGAATTCGAATAGAAAATGAACTAGTGTGTAGGCAAGGGGTTAAGAATGAATATGGACAGTTTATGTATTTTGACACCTTAACTTTAGCGCCTATTGACTTAGATGCGATTGATCCTGCTTATATGAATAAAACTGAAAAGCAGAGATTAAACAGTTATCATAAGCGTGTGTATGAGACATTAAGTCCGATGCTTCCGAAAGAAGAGGCAGAATGGTTGAAAACTTATACACGGGCAATTTAATAAAATTTATCACGAAAAATGTTGTAAAAGTGTTATAATAGTTAGGTGCTTAATGTGCAATTACGAGAAAGGAGGTCCGTTCCTGTTGTACCCATCAGGAAGGATTAATGTGACATGACAAAAATAGATATATTCTCTGGCTTTTTAGGGGCAGGGAAAACTACACTAATTAAAAAGCTTTTATCAGAAGCCTTTGTAGGTGAAAAATTAGTTTTAATTGAAAATGAGTTTGGTGAAATTGGTATAGATGGCGGTTTTTTAAAGGATGCAGGCGTAGAGATTACAGAAATGAATTCTGGTTGTATCTGCTGTTCCTTAGTAGGTGATTTTGGAACAGCATTAAAAGAGGTACTAACTAAATTTTCCCCAGATCGAATTATCATCGAACCATCTGGAGTAGGTAAGCTTTCCGATGTTATTAAAGCAGTTCAGGGAGTGGAAGCGGATGCGGACATTATGTTAAACAGTCTGGTTACTGTGGCGGATGCTACAAAGTGTAAGATGTATATGAAGAACTTTGGAGAATTCTTTAACAATCAGGTGGAAAGTGCTAAGACCATAGTACTCAGTCGTACCCAGAATATAAAAGAAGACAAGCTTAAGGCTACCATTGATTTAATTCGTGAACACAACCATCAGGCAACGATTATAACTACGCCATGGGATCAGCTAGAAGGTAAGAAAGTTCTTGAAGCAATGGAATCTACCCGCTCCATGGTGGAAGAACTGATGGAAGAGGAAGAGATCTGTCCGACTTGCGGAGGACATCATCACGATCATGACCACGATCATGACCACGAACATCATCACGACCATGATGGAGAGTGTTGTTGCGGACATGACCATGACCACGAACATCATCACGAGCATCATCACGACCATGATGGAGAGTGTTGTTGTGGACATGACCATGATCATCATGAAGACCATCACCATGCGGATGATGTGTTTACCAGCTGGGGTATAGAAACTCCTCACAAATACAGTAAAGAAGAGATGAAGGAAATTCTCGAAACTTTGGCCAACACAGAAAAATATGGTGTTGTCTTACGTGCCAAGGGAATTGTTCCTGATGTGACCGGAGAGTGGATATATTTTGATCTAGTTCCGGGAGAATATGAGCTTCGTACCGGTTCACCGGAGATTACCGGTAAACTTTGCGTAATTGGCTCTAATATTGATAAAGAACAGCTTACCCAGTTGTTTCATGTATAAGAAATAAAGATATTAGAAGGATGATTAAGTATGGAAATCCCTGTTTACCTGTTTACAGGTTTTTTGGAAAGTGGAAAGACTACCTTTATTAAGGATACTATTTCAGATCCGGATTTTATTGATGGAGAAAAGACTCTGTTAATTCTCTGTGAGGAAGGAATAGAAGAATTTGATGAGGTTGCTCTTTCTAAATTGAAAGTAGATGTTGTTACTGTTGAAGAAGAAGAGGAGTTAACAACGGAATTTATTAATCGGTTAGAGTCCTTTTATCATCCAGCCCGTGTACTAATTGAGTATAATGGAATGTGGAAGGTATCCCGCTTGGTTGATGAGGTGCTTCCTGAAAATTGGCCAGTTGTGCAGGTAATCTCAACAATTGATGCAACTACCTTTGAGGTCTATAACACCAATATGAAATCCATGATTATGGAACAGATAGGTCTGTCTGACTTAGTAATCTTTAATCGATGTAAGCCAGATATCAAAAAAGGTAACTGGAAGCGCAGTGTGAAAGCAGTAAATAGAAAAGCTACTGTGTATTTTGAAGGTTTGGATGGAGCACCATTGCCTGAAACAGATGAAGATCTGCCTTTTGATGTCAATGCCAAGGTGATTGAACTAGAGGATGATGACTATGGAATCTGGTATATGGATGCTATGGAAAATCCTAAGAAATATATAGGAAAAATAGTATCAATGAAGGCTGTTGTATATAAAAATCCCAAATTCCCTAAGAACCAGTTTGTTCCTGGAAGATTTGCCATGACCTGTTGTGCAGATGATATTGCTTTTATTGGTTTTGTCTGCAATTATGATGGTGTAGAAGACTTAAAGCTAAAGGAATGGATCCATATCGAGGCAGACGTTCGCTGTGAGTATCGTAAGGAGTATCGTGGGAAAGGCCCTGTACTTTATGCAAAAGTAGTGGAACGCACTACAAAACCAGAAGAAGAACTAGTATATTTTAATTAGATCAAGTAAAGTACCAAACAGTTAAGACCTAGTTCTTGTTTTGTTTGGTACTTTTTTATTATTTCATCATTGTGTATGTTGGCTTTTATGTAATTATAATATATTATATATATAATAATCATATTACGCGAATTATGTCGACTTTATAGCTTGAAATTAGAAAAATATGGTTGAAATAAAGCTCGAAAAGTGATAGTATTATAGTATGTCTACATAATTTTACAATAAGAGAGAGGCGGGCTAAATAAATGGCGATAGAAGGTTTTCGTAGAAAGAAAAAGCGTTTAGGTGATTTATTGGTTGCCGCCAGAGTAATAACTGACGAACAATTACAAGATGCTTTGGAACAGCAGAAAATCTCAAAAAACAAACTGGGTGAAGTCTTGACTGACATGGGATATGCCACTGAATATCAGATTGCCCAAGCCCTTCATGTTCAATTGGATTACGATTTGATTAATTTGTCTGAAATCAAGATTCCAGAGGAATTAATCAATCTAGTAGATGATAAGGTCTTAAGAAGGCATACTGTAATTCCCTTTGGCTATAAAAATGGGGATCCTAGTATCGTCAACCTAGCGATGGCAAATCCACTGGACTTTGTAGCATTAGACGACCTTTCTATTATTACAGACAGGATGATGAATCCTGTTGTAGCTACTACGACCGATGTTCTTAAAGCCATTGATAAATACTATGGCAATAAGGAAGCTATGGCAGTTGCTGAGCAGTATACGAAGGAAAAGGAAAGTCAGTATAAAGAAGAAGATGACGAAGTTAGCAACTTGGAGATTCAGAATTCCCCTATTGTTTTACTTGTCAAAACAATAATTGAGCAGGCAGTTCGTCAACGTGCCAGTGACATACATATAGAGCCTATGGAGAATAGGATTAGAGTACGTTATCGTATTGATGGTGTGCTGATGGAAACCATGCAATATAAAAACAATCTTTTTCCAGCAATCGTGGCACGTATTAAGATTATAGGTGGCATGGATATATCTGAAAAGAGAAAGCCTCAAGATGGTCGAATCACCCAAATCGTAGACCGAACCGAATATGATATTCGTGTCTCTATTCTACCTACTGTCTTTGGAGAGAAGATTGTTATGCGTCTTACTGCAAAGAAAGCCTTGAATAGAGAAAAATCTGAATTAGGGTTTAGCGAACATGAATTAGTGGAATTCGATAATATACTTGCTCATCCTCATGGCATTATACTAGTAACAGGACCGACAGGAAGTGGTAAGTCTACCACGTTATACACTGCTCTCAGTGAACTGAATCGAGCAGATGTTAATATTATTACTGTTGAGGATCCGGTTGAGGCCAATATTGATGGAATTAATCAGGTCCAGACCAATCCAAAAGCTGGACTTACTTTTGCGTCTGCTTTGCGGTCTATTCTTCGTCAGGACCCTGATATCATCATGATTGGTGAGATTCGTGATACAGAGACAGCTCAGATTGCGGTTAAAGCCGCGATTACAGGTCACCTTGTAGTAAGTACGTTACACACTAACAGTGCAGCAAGTTCCATTGCCAGATTGGAAGATATGGAGGTAGAAAGCTATCTGATTGCAGACTCTACTATTGGAATTATCGCCCAGAGACTTCTTAGACGGCTTTGTCCAAACTGT
The DNA here is from genome assembly GCA_023435505.1 of Bacillota bacterium. GTDB lineage: Bacteria > Bacillota > Clostridia > Lachnospirales > Lachnospiraceae > KM106-2. The sequence continues at coordinate 8,268 of JAEYRR010000296.1, forward strand.
AAGAAGAAAGTACAAGCTACAGATATGGATAAAGAACTACTAAAGGTACCTCTTGACGAAGAGCTGGAAATATATACCCCAGTTGGATGTCCAACTTGCGGAGAAACAGGATATTTAGGTCGAATTGGTATTTATGAGATTATGACTATAACACCAAAGCTGAAGCGAATGATTAGCGAGCGTAAAACAGCAGATGAACTGGAGGCAGAAGCTATTAAGGAAGGTATGCATACTCTTAGAATGAGTGCTGGAAGATGTGTGAAGGAAGGCATAAGTTCTTTAGCGGAGATGAAGAGAGTTACATTTGAATAGTGTGTCAGATTGACTTTAACATAGGAATAAGGAGTAATAGTTATGATTACAATGAAGGAACTTTTGGTTATGGCTAAAGAGAAAGGAGCTTCTGACGTTCATATTACAGTTGGAGTGCCCCCAAAATGCCGTGTTAATGGTGAGCTTGTTAATATAGGGGCACCTATTTTTTCCCCTGATGATACTATTAATATAATTATGGCTCTTTTGGATGAGCGACACAAGGCGATTCTAGAAGAAAAAGGAGAAGTGGATTTTTCCTATGCCATACAGCATTTGGGTCGTTATCGTGTGAACGTTTTTAAACAACGTGGTTCCTATGCAGCTGCCATTCGTTTGGTTGGTGTCACAATTCCGAAACCCGAGGACTTGGGTATACCTAACTCTGTAGTGGAGTTGACCAGTAAGAAAAGAGGCCTTGTGTTGGTTACAGGACCGACAGGAAGTGGTAAATCGACTACTTTAGCTTCTTTGATTAATATAATAAATGAGAATTATAATTCTCACATTATTACATTGGAAGATCCAATCGAATATTTACATAAACACAAGAAATCCATAGTAAATCAAAGAGAAATTGGAAATGACTCTTTTAGCTTTACTTCAGCGCTTCGATCCGCCCTCCGTCAGGACCCAGATGTCATTCTGGTAGGAGAGATGCGTGATCTAGATACCATTTCAATTGCTGTTACAGCAGCTGAGACGGGACATCTTGTATTTTCTACTTTACATACAATTGGAGCGGCGAATACTATTGATCGTATTATTGATGTGTTTCCACCTTATCAGCAACAACAGATTCGTATTCAGTTGGCTACTGTAATAGAATGTATTGTTTCCCAACAGTTAATACCGCTTGCCAGTGGAAATGGTCGTGTGGCAACCTATGAGGTTATGCATGCCAACAGTGCTATCTGTAATCTAATTCGAGAAGCAAAGGCTCATCAGATTCAATCCGTTATGCAGACCAATCGAAAAGCTGGGATGCAGACCATGGACGATGCTCTCTTTGAACTGTATTCAAAGAGGTTAATAGATGCAGAAAAGTGCATCGCTTTTGCACAAGATCCTGTTACAATGAGCCGAAAGGTATTTATGATGTAATTTGTCGAATGATGGAAGCGTCAAATCTTAATAAATAACGACTTTAGGACGATAGACTAATAGCGAAGTAAAGTTTTTATATACGGTTTACTGAATATTTATAGGGAGGAACCGACATGGATAGCTTTTCATATGTTGCTATTGGAATGGATGGCAAAGAGAAAAAGGGAAGCATGGAAGCAGCTTCTGCAGATAAGGTATTGGCTCAGTTAAAAGCGGATGGATTGATACCGATTAATGTAGCAGCTCAATCAGCATTATCTAAGGATTTGAATATTACCTTTGGAAATAAAGTAAAAGCTAGAGACCTTAGTTTGTTCTGCAGACAGTTTGTAGGAATTCTTTCTGCGGGTGTGTCTATTATTACTGCACTTGACATGCTCAGTGAACAGACCAGTAATAAAAGGCTGGCAACTGCCATAAAGGATACTCAGATTGCAGTAGAGAAGGGGGACAACCTGGCAACTGCTATGAGGATGCAGGGAAAGATATTTCCCTCAATCCTTACGAATATGGTGGAAGCAGGAGAGGCCTCTGGTAATCTTGAGATTGCTTTTGAGCGTATGGCCACTCAATTTGAGAAGGAAAACCGCTTGAAGTCTTTAATTAGAAAAGCAGCGATCTACCCTTGTGCAGTTGGTATAATAGCTTTTATTGTTGTAATTGTCATGCTGGTGGTGGTAATTCCGAGATTTGAGAGTCTGTTTAGATCTATGGGTACTGACCTTCCTATGCTCACACAGATCATGAAGGATGCCAGCGACTTTATTGTGACTAAGTGGCCAATTCTTCTGCTTGTAATTGCTGTTATTATAGGAGGAGTAATTGCCTTTAAGAAATCTCCTCGGGGAGAGTTGTTCTTCGCAAAGTTATCGTTGAAGCTGCCTATATTTGGGAAGTTAAACATTAAGACTTATTCAGCCAGATACGCGAGAACAATAAGTACTCTTTTAGTTGCCGGTATTCCGCTTATAGAAGCGCTAGAGATTACCGCTAAGACCATAGACAACAAGATTGTACGTGACGTGTTATTAAATGCCAAGACTGAGGTGGCAAGAGGGGTACCTCTATCTGAACCAATTAAGGCAGCTGGTGTCTTTCCCCCTATGGTCCATCATATGACTCATATTGGTGAGGAAACCGGTAATATCGAGGGTATGCTAACCAGACTGGCAGATTACTATGATGAGGAAGTAGAGATTGCGTCCCAGGGCTTAACAGCAGCTTTGGAGCCAATTATTATAATCGTACTTGCCGTCATTGTCTGTCTTCTTATTGCAGCAATTATGGGTCCTATGCTTCAGATGTATACAGATATGGAAAATCTGTAATGGATTATACACATTTCAAACAAGCGGGATTTGCCCAATTGAAATGTTTATAATAGAGGTTAAACTATAATGAAAAGGAGAGAGTAAACATGCAAGAAAAAAGAGAACAAAAAAGAGAGTTAAACAAAGGTTTTTCCCTTGTGGAATTAATCGTGGTTATTGCTATTATGGCAATCCTGGTTGGTGTTATTTCTACTACATTTATAAGATACGTTGGTAGATCACAGGAAACAGCTAATGATGCAAATGTTAAGACTTTAAAGACTGCTGCTGATATAGCTTTATTAGACCCTGCTTTAGGAGATTTAGGAGATCTTTCCACTACTCCTGGAACCTTTACAATCACATGGGCTAGTGGCACGTCTACTATTGGTGGATCTTTAGATTCTTCAACTTTTAAAACAGCGCTTGACGCTAACCTAGATAAGGGTGATGATGGAAAACCTGTCTATCCAGCACCTTCTAGTGGGGATGGTACTTTTACAATTAGTGTTTCCGGAACAAAAGCTGATGGATATACTGCAACAGTTAATTTTGAAGCTGCTTCAACCCCAACTACTTCAACTCCATGATGAGGTAACGAATCTGTTTCCTTATTTTTAAGTTCGACCTATTTAACGTGTACATAATAGATTCCAATAACCAAGGCGCTTGGCCTTGGTTATTGGAAATTTATAAAACCCCTGTATAGACCTTCCATATGGGTACCAATAACAATAGAAAGAGTGAATTACCGTGGACTTATTACTTTTCCTTATTATTTTTATATATGGAATTATTATTGGCAGTTTCCTTAATGTGTTGATCTATCGAATTCCGAAAAAAGAAAACTTTGTCACCACCCGCTCCCATTGCATGAACTGTGACTATAAGCTAAGGTGGTATGACCTAATTCCAGTGTTTAGTTATATAATTCTGGGTGGTAAATGCAGAAAATGTAACACACACATTTCTCTGCAATATCCAATTATTGAACTGGTTAATGGCTGTATGTATATGTTGATTACTTTTATTTTTGGATTGTCTGTAGAAACCCTGCTTTATGCCCTGCTGTTTTCAGCATTACTGGCATTAAGTGTAATTGATTTTAAAACCTTTGAGATTCCATTTGGGTTTAATATTTTTATTTTCTGTTTAGGGATTGTTCGTGTTATAACCGATTTTGCCCATTGGAGCGATTATGTAATCGGTTTTTTTATAGTTAGTAGTTTTATTTATCTCATTATCTTTCTGACTAAGGGCAGAGGAATGGGAGATGGAGACGGTAAGCTAATGGCAGCCGTAGGACTTTTAATTGGGTGGAAATTAGTTTTACTAGCATTTTTCTTAGGATGTGTATTTGGTTCTATCCTACATATTGCACGTATGAAAATTACACGGGTGGATCATGTTCTTGCCTTTGGCCCATATCTAAGTATGGGAATTATGGTAAGCATTTTGTGGGGAACCCGTTTGATTAATTGGTATATAGACTTTTGTTTTAAAGCCTAGCTTCAGGTGATATGAAGAAGGCGAGCTAGAGGGAGGTATGTAATGGGTAATAAAGTATTGAGTATTGAAATTGGTCAGCAGATGACAAGAATCTGCGAATTAGATTATAATAAAAAAAATCCGCATGTGTATAACTGTTTATCCTTTGAGACTCCTGCCGGTGTGGTGGAGGATGGTTATATCAGGGATAAGCTGGCTTTAGCGACTATTTTGAGGGAGCAGATAAATGCAGCGGAGATGAAAAATGACAAGGTATTATTTACATTGTCTTCGACTAAAATAGCCAGTCGAGAAGCAATTATTCCAATGGTTAAAAATAATCAGATTTCAGATATTATAAAGATTAATGCAAAGGACTATTTTCCTGTAAACATTGAAGAATATGATCTTACCTATTCTGTTTTAGAACGAATTAATACAAAAGAAGTAAAGCAAATGCGACTGCTTGTTTTGGCAGCACCAGCAATGCTAATCAAGCCTTATTTTGAATTAGCAGAGATGATGAATCTGCATATTGTTTCCATTGACTACTCTGGGAACAGTTCCTATCAGCTACTTCGGGAACAAGTAGGAACAGGTGTCAATCTGGTGGTTCAGATTAATGATCAGAATACCATTATCAATTTATTAGAAAATGAGAACCTGTTGTTGCAGCGTACCATGCCTTATGGCACGGCGTCCATTGCTTCTGCAGTTATTAGTAATTCAGTTTTTCGTGTTGGTACTTACATTGAAGCGATGAGACTTCTTAGCAAGGATAGACTGATTAATGAACACTTTGACAATATGGATGAAGCAGCATTTACTTTGGAGGACATCTCTGAGGAGTATAATGAAATGTCCATGAAAGAGAATGCAAAAAGTGATGTTACCAGTTCATTAGGAAACCATCTATCTAATGTCAACCGGGTAATCGATTATTTCGTTACGAAGCATCCGGGAAAGAAAATTGAGAGTTTTTATATTACTGGAGAGGGGTCTAAGATACAGGGATTAGAGCAACTGATTAAGAACGAGATGGGCTTTGAAATCAAATCTCTTCGTCAGCTTAGCAACGTTACATTTGCTAAGACTACTATGGATATCGAAAGTAACCAAAGTGTCTTTTTATCCTGTATTGGTGCAGCAATTGCTCCTCTTGATTTTACTCCTGCCGAGTACACAGTAAGACAGGTGTCTAATAGCTCCATGTTATTCCCAATTTTATTACTGATTATATCCTTGTTTGGTTCAGCAGCAATCGTTGTATCCTCTTTGATGATCTATAGGAATGCAGAACAGGATAATAAAGCTATGCAGGCAAAAATAGATAGTATTCAGGATATTCAGAAGATATATTCTGATTATCAGATCAGTGAAAATGATTTAAAAAACATAGAAGTCTTTGACTCCATGACGAAGAGTGCTGCGGATAACCTACTCTCCTTTATTGCAGAATTGGAGCAAAAGACGCCTAAAGGAACCATTGTGCAGACTTTATCCGTTCAGGAAAATGCTGCTAGTATTAAGGCGATGTCTACAAGCAAGGAAGTAATGGCTAAATATGTAGATACCTTAAATGCCTTTGAAAGCATTCAGTCTGCAGTAGTATCAAGCTTTGTAGAGACTAAGGATGAGAATAATATGCCAACAGTATCTTATACTGTTGTATGTGTATTTAAATAGAAGGGGGAAGCAGATGAAGATCAGTCAGAAAGATGCAAAATTATTGATATTACTTGCCTGTGTAATGATGCTGGGAGCTTCCTATTTCTTCGGCTATAAAAAATACAGTGATAAGACAGATGAAATAAATAACAGGACACAAGCCCTGAATGCTCAATATGAGACTTTGGAAGCAAGTAATAAACATAGAGACGAATATACGCAGAAGATTCAAGAAAATAAGGATAAGGTTGCAGCAATCATTGCAAAGTATCCAGCAATGGTTACGAATCAGGATGAACTGTATCTATCTAAAATTATTGAAAAGAATACTGGTATTTGGATTAATAATTTTAATTACACAGAATCATCTATTGTATATACGCCACAGGATTTAACTTTAAATGGTACTAGTGTAAGTACTGATAGCACCACAAATACGGACAAAACTAACGCAAATACAACAGAACAGACAAAGGAAGCAAGTCAGGCTCCAGCTACGACAGAAACTACAAAAGATGGAACACTTGCCTTTGTAGGTTATAAAAACACCACACAATTAAGTTTTCAAGCAGATTATGATCAAATGAAGAAATTAGTATCCTTTATTAACAATTATGAAAGTCGTAAGTCAATTAGCTCTATAAATATGGCTTTTGATAATACTACAGGTCTTTTAACCGGAACAGTAGATTATAATAGCTACAGCCTTGTAAGTTTGACAAGTAAATATACTCCATTAATCATCCCAAGTCTACCGATGGGAGTAGAGAGTATATTTGGTGATATTGTGAGCAACAAAAACCCAGAGGATAATAAGAATAACGAATAGAAGAGGGATAAGCGATGTATGATCTTGAACCTATGGACTACAGAAAAAAGGGAAAATTTAATAAAGGATTCTCTTTGATTGAGGTCTTAGTCAGCATGTTGATTCTAGTCATCATCATAGCTCCTATATTGGGGAATATCGTACAGGCTACCCGTATGAACCAGAAGTCTAGAAACATGCAGGATGCCTCCAGTCTAGGCCAGAATATAATGGAGGGATTAAAGGTTCAAAAATCCTTTGAGGATGTGGCAAAGCAACTGATTTATAAGGATAGGGGAGTTGACTTTGAGCTGTTTAGTTTGGACGAGATAGACAGTATTTCAACCGGACAGATTGAATATGATGAGGCTACGAAAACCTATATTCCGGCTTCAGATGCCTGCATTGTCAGATCCATTGATCCGAGTACCAGTGCTTTTACCTATTCTTTAAAGCAAAATGCCAGTCGTAAATATCAATTCCAGGTATCAAACATTTTATACAATGGAAGTAGATATTGCGCCAAAATACAGTATGATGCCTCTGCTTACAGTAAAGATGATAAATATAATGATGTGGACATGCCTATCTTACCATCTGTTTCCGATGATAAGAATGCTGTAGTAGTTCTGACCTATCAGGATGATTGGGCAGCAAGTACTTTAAAACAGTATTATAATATATATTTCAATAGTACCTTTAGTAGTGATAATACTGTTAAAAATGAAGATATTGAAAAGGATATGAAACGGACTCTCACCTTGAATTTTAGCTATGATGCAACCAAAGGAAAGTATATTGTAGAGGGAAAATTTCTCTATGAGTTAACAACACTAATTCCTAGTGGAGCTAGTGCGTATACTAGATCTTATGAGGATACATTTTATCAGCAGGAATTTGATGCATTAGAGAATGTCTATCTGTTCTTTACACCAAATTTGGAAGTGAAAATGGATGATATAGAGATTAATAATTACTTGACTGGTAAGGCTGCAGATTTAAACGTATATCTGGTAGAACAGATAAATGA
>JAEYRR010000354.1 GCA_023435505.1 Bacillota bacterium
GTACAGTTAAAATAACTTGTAATCGCATGCTGGAAGGAATACATAATATTTGGAACCACCGATGATATGATAACATCCTTGATATCTTTGATCGCATATCCACGATTTTTTAGAACCTCACATATAAAGATTCCATACTCATCTGAGGTTCTTGGTAACTTTGTTGTCATTCGAAATGTCAGCTTAAGATCATTTTCATCAAAAACTCCAAAAGTAAAATTAGTATTCCCGATATCTACAACCAATAACATATTTTATCCTCGCTTACTCTCATTCCATAGTATAATCCACACAGGCACGGCTTAGGCGTACTCTACCGATGAACGCCCCAACCTCCAAATGGTCTGGGTGGAGGGAGTATGTCTGTAGGTCATCAAAATTATCAAAATCAACTATAAGACATAACGTATAATTGGTCTCATCTGCCTCACCATCATTGATTCCAATCTCCATATGACGGATAACCGAAATCTTATCCTGTAAAGCATACAGCTTGTCTCTTGCAATTACAGCATTCTGTAATGCATTCTTTCCTTCTGCTTCCTTTAGAAACTCAAACATAACAATATGACGTACCATAATAACCTACTCCCTTTCTTTTTTATATTTTATAATTCACCACTTAGTGAAGTGGGAATGTCCTTCTTTAAAATAAATACCTGATAGTATAACTCTAGGGCTTCTAATAGCTCATACTTGCTACGCTGTAGTTCCTTCACTTTAAGCACACTGCCTATCTCGTCAAATAGCAAATCCCCTTCATCCGAGGATACCTCAAATAATAAACAACCATCCTCATCAAATCTTAATGTTAAGATACCGCCCACATCCTCCGTAAAGAGAACGCACATAATCTGCAGCTCCTCCTTGATTAATTCAGGTAATTTGGAAAATGCCTCATTTAGGTAATATTTCTGTTCATATGAGCTGGACGCACATAAAACCAAACCATCTTGTTCCATACTCTTTCCTTTCTATTCTGCCACTACTTTTCTAAATATATCCATGAAGTCCTCTAAGGGATACTTCCCCGGAAATCACTGTTTTTATGCTACCATCATTTCGTTCTAACAAGAGACTTCCTGTCGCATCTATGCCTCTTGCAATACCTTCCTGCCTTGAACTTAAGGATAATACCTGTATCCTTTTGTCCTTGTGTATAAGAAGGCTGTTGTACTCCTCAATAAAGGCAGATAAATCTTCTGTTTTAAGAAATTCTTCGTAGTATCTATTAAAATATTCAACAATCCTTGAGATCAGATAGCTTCTCTTTACTGTCTTTCCTTCAAGCATAATCGATGTTGCCTTGTCCTTTAATTCGTCCGAAAACTTACAGGTATGAACATTAATCCCAATGCCTACAATGACATAATGAATGTAATCCATCTCACTACTCATCTCTGTAAGTATACCGCAAACCTTTTTCTGATGTAATAGGATATCATTGGGCCATTTAATCATTGGCTCTAAGTTACTCTCCTCAGCGATTGCCTTTGAAACCGCCAAAGCCGCAATCAGGGTAAGTCTTGAGGCATGAATTGGGGCAATCGTTGGATGAAGAAGAAATGACATAAAGATTCCACTTCCTTTATGAGAATCCCAACTACGGCCTTTGCTGCCTCGTCCTGCATGCTGTATATCTGCTACAATAAGCATGTTTTCCTTATTCTCTAAAGCAAGTTCCTTAGCCTTGTTATTGGTGGAATCTAGCTCCGGGTAGTACACAATGGTATTAATGATAGACTCTTTAGGTATCAGACTTTGTAATTCATATTCTGTAACAGTATCTGGACTTTCCCTTAAGACATAACCCTTATTGGAAACCGCCTCAATTACATAGCCTTCTTCCTTCAGTTGATTCATAACCTTCCAGACAGCAGTCCTGCTGACTCCCAGTTCTTCACACATCTGTTGTCCTGATACGTAATCTTTCCGACTTCGTAACATTGTCAGTATCTTTTCTTTCATCTGCATATCCCTTTTAATTATAGTAAACCTTTACCCTAATATGTTCTATGATTATAACACAATCTCAAAAAAAAAGATACCTAAAGGACTGGATATTTCCATTCCTTTAGGTATTCTAAGATTTTAGTCAATAACAGTACCCTTAACGCTCATTTAAAGGTACATAGTTTTTATGGGTGGATACACTCTTATAAGCAGGCCGTATAATCTTGCCATTGTTAATAATCTCTTCTAGTCTGTGGGCACTCCAGCCTGCAATTCTGGCGATAGCAAAAATAGGAGTATATAGTTCAATAGGAAGTCCTAACATGCTATATACAAAGCCACTGTAAAAGTCTACATTGGCACTAACCCCCTTATAAATCTTGCGTTCCTCAGCTATTACCTGCGGAGCTAAACGTTCTACTAGAGAATACAGGGCAAATTCCTCTTCCTTTCCTTTCTCTATGGATAAGCTCTTTACAAAACCTTGGAAGACCTTTGCTCTTGGATCTGAGATAGAATAAACGGCATGCCCCATGCCATAAATAAGACCTGCCTTATCAAAGGCTTTTTTATGAAGAAGATCCACTAGGTATTGACGTACTTCCTCTTCGCTACTCCAATCCTTTACTTTCTCCTTCATATCCTCAAACATGCGTACAACCTTAATATTCGCGCCACCATGACGAGGTCCCTTTAAAGAGCCAAGACTAGCTGCAACAACGGAATAGGTATCTGTGCCGGAGCTAGAAACCACATGAGTAGTAAAGCTAGAGTTGTTACCTCCTCCGTGTTCCGCATGAAGAACCAACGCAATATCCAAAATCTTAGCCTCCAGTTCAGTAAACTTACTGTCAGGACGAAGCAAATGCAAAATATTCTCCGCTGTGGAGAGCTCTGGTTTTGGACTATGTATAAATAAACTGTTGCCATCGTGATAATGGCTATATGCTTGATATCCGTAAACAGATAGCAGTGGAAATAAAGCAATTAACTGTAGGCACTGACGAAGAACATTGTCTACAGAGCAATCATCTGCTTTGTCATCATAGGAATATAAGGTCAGAACGCTTCGAGCCAGAGTATTCATCATATCAGGGCTTGGTGCTTTTAGGATGATATCGCGAACAAAACTGGTAGGAAGCTCCCGGTACTTAGCAAGTAACTCACAAAGACCATTTAACTCCTCTTTGGTTGGAAGTTTGCCGAACAAAAGAAGATATACCGTTTCTTCAAATCCAAACTGTTTTTCATTAATAAAGCCTGCTACAATTTCTTCGACATCTACTCCATGATAGTATAGCTTTCCTTCACAGGGAATCATATCACTATCTACAAT
>JAEYRR010000006.1 GCA_023435505.1 Bacillota bacterium
TGGCAAATGCCTCATTTACATGTAAACCTTCACTGGATAAGTTGTATAAGTGAACTGCCAGAGTTCTACCTGAGTCAAACAAGCTCTTAGGCAACTCCGCTACACTTCCGGCTGTAAAAATCAAAGCTGCTGATTCCCCTACAATACGGCCAATTGATAAAATAACTCCGGATAAGATTCCTGGCGCTGCTGCCGGAAGTACAATACGAAATACCGTTCTTAATCGTCCTGCTCCAAGGCCAAAGCTGCCTTCCCTAAAAGAATCTGGCACTGCTTTTAGGGCTTCCTCTGTTGTTCTCATAATCAGAGGAAGAACCATGATTGCCAAGGTAGCTGCACCAGATAAGATAGAAAGTTTCCAGTGCAGGGCTGTCACAAAGAACAGCATACCGAATAATCCGTACACTATGGACGGAATTCCAGATAACGTTTCAGAAGTAATCCGAATAATTCCGACTACTTTATTCCCTCTCTTTGCATACTCCACAAGATAAATAGCAGAAAAGATGCCGATCGGTACTGCAAACAGCAGGGATAAAAATGTAATGAGAATGGTATTAATTAAGGCTGGTAAAAGGGATAGATTGGTTGTATTATATTCCAGCGCAAACAGCTTAAATGACAAATGAGGAACGCCTCGAATGATAATATATAAAATGATAAACGCCAGTACTGCTACTGTAATTGTCGCAGCAAGCATAACGCTTCCTCGAAGTAATACAGAAACCAGGTCAAAATGATGTTTACTCTTCTTTTTGATACTTAATAGATTCATTTTCATATCTTACTCCTCCTCTTAATTAGGGAGAAACAAAGATTGATAATGAGAATAAACACAAATAATACTACTGCTGTTGCAATTAAAGCCTCTCTGTGTAAATCTGCTGCGTAGCCCATCTCTATTACAATGTTAGCCGTCATGGTTCTGATTCCCTTTAAAATACCCTTAGGCATTCTAGTCTGATTACCAGCCACCATAATTACCGCCATGGTCTCCCCAATTGCTCTGCCAATTCCTAGAATTACTCCTGCCAGAATACCGGATTTGGCTGCAGGCAATACTGCAAAGAACACGCTTCTCTCATGACTTGCTCCAAGAGCCAGAGCACCTTCGTAATAGCTTTCTGGTACCGCACGGATAGCTGCCTCACTGACACTGACGATTGTAGGCAAAATCATGATTCCTAACAATATAGAGGCTGTCAGTATGCTATTTCCATTGCCTCCAAATACATTGCTTATAAATGGAACTATTATCATAATTCCAAAGAAACCATATACGATAGAGGGAATCCCCGCCAGTAGGTCTATCGCTGATTTCATCACACGATAGATTTTTTTTGGGCAAAATCTTGCCATAAACACTGCTGTAAGAATTCCAATTGGAACTCCGATGATAACCGCACCCGCAGTGATATATATACTGCCAAGGATAAACGGAAAGATTCCATAAGAAGGTGGAACATCACTTGGTTTCCATTTCTCTCCTAATAAAAAATCAAACAATCCAATCTCCCTCATGGCTGGAATACCGTTTACAATAAGGAATACACAAATCAGACCAACTGCCAGTATACTAACCAGTGCTGCCAGTAAAAACATAACCTTAGCTATTCTCTCCTTTAAGGCTCTTCTTCGATAACTTCTAAGCTTCTTTATCTCTTCTTCTGTCGGCTCTATCTGATCTATAATTATTTCGTTAGCTGCCATGTTGTTACCTCCCTGGTAAAAATCTCTCTTACCTGTTCCTTAGTCAATCCATCAATTGGATTCTCCCTATTCACTATAATTACAATTCCATCTAATGCAATTTTCACCGGGCTAAGCTCTTTAAGCTCGTTATCAGTCAATTCTCTTGACGACATCGCGATGTCACAGATTCCATTGAAACAGGATTGAAGCCCTGTTGTAGAATCATTCTGTTGAATCTCAACGGATACATCTTTATTAATCTTTTCGTAGGCTTCCTTTAACTTTTCCATTACTGGAGTAACCGAGGAGGAGCCTGCAACCACGAGATTCCCCTTTAAGCTTTTCGCCTCATATGGCTTTGGAGCTTCTACGAACGGAATGTACTGACTATCTTCAATAATGCTCTGGCCCTCTTTACTAAGAATAAAATCGGTAAAGTCCTGACCTAGTAATGATAAATCTTCTTTTGCCGCAACATAGAATGGTCTTGCAATCTTATAGCTTCCATCTTTTATATGTTCTACAGAGGGCTCTACACCATCAATTTTTAATGCCTTTACGCTATCGCTTAAAGATCCAAGTGATATATATCCGATGGCGTACTTATCGCTTGCAACGTTGACTATCATAACACCGGTTTTATTTACAATAATTGCTTCATCTGTGGTGATATCCGTTTTATATCCATTGTCCTGCTTCTTAACTAATTGAAACAGATCAGAAAATGCACTTCTGGTACCAGAGCCACCCTCTCTGGAAACTGGGGAAATCTCGCCTGCATCTGTAAATTCCTTGCCAAAACATCCGGTAAGTAGAACTGCAGTCAGACTGACTACCCCTAAGCAAGCGACTAATTTGCGTTTCATAAATGTTCCTCCCTGAGTAAATATCTACTGAAACAGTACTATTATTTTGTAAATTGTAATTACAGGTTTATGTAAAATGTATGTAAAATTGTTGTATTGACGTATAATTTTAAAAAAAGCCTTTATGGTTAATAAAACCATAAAAGCTCTTTTTCATTATTTTCTATTTTCTAGTCACAACCACTGCTTGCTGATACATACCTCGATATGCTCGTTCCACCTCAGCCTTCTTATACTTACAGGCTTTTTTCTCCCATGGGTCATTAAAATAATAATACTCATCATCATAGCCAACTAACAGGACACAATGCATCGGACGAATCCAGGTGAAGGTCTCCTTACTATCTATAAATTTCCAGGAGGAACCCTTATACGGAGCCTGCATACCAATGGTAGCCCAAAATATCACGGGAATACCCTTGTCAATATAGTCAGAACACAGGGTTGTGATCCTCTCATTATACAGTTCCAGGACATCAAACCTATCCTTGTCTAAAAACTTATTTATTGCATTTACAATAACCGGAGCATAACAGCCCCATCCAGTCTCATCTGTTGGATTCCCCGGGAATACCTGCCAAGGATTGCTTCCCCAGTAACCCCCATCTTTATCATGATAAGGGATCTCTCCTTTATCCAGATACTTGTTAATAAAGTCATCCACAGTAATATCTATTCCAAGATACTGTAAGGCCATAACGGTGGAAATGCTTTCGCACGCATTGATATAGTCCTTTGTCTGGTTAATGTAAGGTACATCCAGCAAAACTTTATTTTTATTATCTATAGAATTGTCCTCAATATTCACCGTTATATCCTTCCCACCAGAATTGTCTTTATTTGCTTCATTCATCAAAGCATCTACCGACAAATAATCATTGGTAGTGGCCAGGGCGCTGTCTTCTTTTACAAAATGTTTGATTACATACACATCTACACCAATCACAAGGATAAACAACAGAAATAACGCTATTGCCCTTCTCTGCTTTACCTTACGTTTCCTCACAGTTTCCACCACCGTTCTTTTTCGAAATTAATAAGTACTCTATCTGAATATAATATCGGTAAACTATTTGAAAACAATACTCTATTTTTCCAATCTGATATTTTGTATATCCTTCACAATACTAAAAACAATCGGTACAATAGCAAGTATACAGCCCATTTGAAACACCGTCTGCTCCATCGCCCAATTTAGTCTGGATAGCGCAAAGGACAGACAGATCATACTTACATTAAAGCAGATCATTTCTATAAGAAATCTTGTAGTACCTGCTTTTATTATATACAGACGCATAAGTAGCATGGTAATATCCCACGCATATAAAAAAATTAATGCCTTAATCCCCAAAAAGTAATCCTGACTACACAAGAGGGGAATTCCAATATAGGTAAACAACAATCCAAACAAAAGGGCCGTTACCAACATACTGTGATTCTTTATCTTTCTTTCCTTGGTTATTTCTACAAACAACTCTTTATTTGGATTTTTCTCTAACTCCAGTACAGTCTCATCCAACGTACTTTTTCTGATATCAAATAGTAGTACAAGCTCCACCAGATAGATTACAAAGAGAAATACAGTAAAGGCTAATGCAACATAAAGATTAGGTTTTGCTGCAGAAATAAACTGAGACGTCAGCACTGATACACCGCCTATGGCATAAATAGCAATACTCTTTCTCCGATTTTTCTTAGAGCGCTCATACCGTCTGATACAATGGTTGACATATAAAAGCGAAAATCCCCACGCAAAATAGGTCAGAACCCTTAGAGCCATAAACATAGTACTATCCCATATACAGGATAATAAAATGGTAGCCATATAAAAGAGTTGTACTGCAAACAATAGTACTGTAATTTTTATATTCTTCATAATAACAATAGTCCTTTTACTTTATGATAAAAGACAAGCCGGCAACTGTAAAAACTCAAGTCGTACTCTAAGTTGCCCAATCTTCGATTTCTGAAACTCTCCATGGCAGTCAGAACCTGATGTTATAGATAAACCATGTTCTCTACAAGTCTCCAAACAGATGTTAGTTATTTCTTCTGTATGTTTCGGATAGTAACACTCTATTCCGTCTAATCCAAAGGTTAGGTACTCCTTTAGTTTTTCTTTAAACTGTGAAAGACACATATCTTCCTTCCATAGGCTTACCCCTGGATGAGCCAAAATAGCAATGCCTCCGGCATTATGGATCCATCTGACAACCTCTTTTACACTTGGAAAATCCACGATATCATACCCACACTGGTACTTTTCATAAAGAGATAAGCCCTCTGTCAGGCTGTTGGTAACGCCCTTATCCATAAAATAATATAACGCCTTCCAACCCCCATGTACCTGATCGTAGCTTTTCTCTAAAAACTCCTCCACTGATACCGGACAGCCTGCTGCCTCCATCTTATCAATCATAATGATACTGATCTTATCTAACCTAGCACGATTTTCTGTGATAGTTCTGCAGAAAACTTTATCGTCCAAATCAACCCCATAGCCCAATACATGGATGTTGTCTTTTCCCTCCAGTGCATCAACCTCCACACCAGAAATGACATGGATCTTTTCCTGTTCCCCTAGTCTTAGCAGTTCCCGTGAACCTTCCAAAGCATCGTGATCTGTAATGGCGAGTATGTCTACATGAGCTTTCTTAGCTGCCCTTAAAATTTCCTCTGGTGACATAGAGCCATCGGAATAGGAACTATGGTTGTGTAAATCTACAAACATCTTTATTTTCTCCTTTTACATCTGTTTTCGTACAATTTTATATTCATTATTTATCTGAAAATATGGACAATTGTAAAAGGTTGAGGTAAGATATCTAGCCATCTCATCCTCATCCAGATCAATATCACAGACCATACAGTCATATTCTTCATCATAGATGTAGTTGAAACATAAGTCACAGTTTGTCTTACCCTTCATGATCTTCCTCCTTTTACTCTATCGTAAGCTCTACTGGGCAGTGATCGCTTCCTAACACCTCGGTATGGATAGAGGCCCCAAGTAAACGGTCTTTAAGTTGCTTGGATACAAGAAAATAATCGATACGCCAGCCAGCATTCTTAGCACGTGCACTAAAGCGGTATGACCACCAGGAATATACCCCCTCCAGATCCGGATAGAAGTATCGGAACGTATCAATAAAGCCAGCTTCTTGAAGGGCACTCATCTTAGCCCGTTCTTCATCTGAAAAGCCTGCATTTTTACGATTTGTTTTCGGATTTTTTAAATCAATCTCTTTGTGGGCAACATTCAGATCCCCACAAAAAATGACAGGTTTCTTCTTCTCAAGTTCTTTTAAATAACTAAGGAAGGCATCCTCCCATTCCATGCGGTAATCCAGTCGTTTTAATCCATCCTGGGAATTCGGTGTATAGACCGTAACCACATAGAATTCCTCGTATTCGGCAGTAATCACCCTTCCTTCATGATCATGCTCCTCTATACCGATTCCATAGGACACAGTAATCGGTTTTTTCTTGGTGAACAAAGCTGTACCTGAATATCCCTTCTTCTCAGCATAATTCCAATACTGATGATATCCATTAAGCTCTAGGGTAACCTGCCCCTCCTGTACCTTACTTTCCTGTATACAAAATATATCTGCATCAACCTGCTCAAAATACTCCATAAATCCTTTACCTAGGCAGGCACGTATTCCATTTACATTCCAAGATATTAATTTCATTTGTTTCCTCCTTTTGCATAGTTGACAGTAAACCATTAGGCTCCTGCAACATATTAAGAACGACTCTATTTTATCACAAAATAGAGTCGTTGGTATAGGTAGAAAGTAAATTCCTTTACTTTATTACCCAGGGGGACTATTTAATTACTTCATTCCATTCAGTTGTTTCACCAACAAAAATGCTTTTTACCTGAGCACTTGTTAATTCGGTTACAGAGGACTCGTTGTTTACGATTACCGCTATACCGTCCTTTGCAATTACAGTACTGCTAACACCTTTCTCTTTTTCAGTGTCTTTCAGGTCTCTTGATGCCATTCCGATCTCACAGGTTCCGTCTATAGCAGAGGTCACACCGGTAGTAGAATCACTGGTCTGAACTTCAACGTTTGCCCCTTTATTGACGGCCATGTAAGCTTCTTTCAACTTTTCCATGACTGGGGATACACTTGACGAACCTGCTACTACTATTTTACCTGTAGCTTTGCCTCCAGTAAAAGCTTTCACATCATCAATTGCTATGTAGCCGTTGTCTGCTACTACTTTCTGTCCTTCTGTACTTAAGATGAAGTGGATAAAATCCTTAGCAACCTCGCTTATTCCAGATTTCGTTACAATGTTAAATGGTCTTACAATCTTATAGGAACCTGCCTTCACGTTCCCCTGATTCGCTTCTGCTCCATCAATCTTAACTGCTTTAATGGTTTTATTTAATGAACCTAGTGAAACATATCCAATAGAGTACTCAGAATTAGCTACTGTAGTCATCATCGTTGCTGTATTACCTGCAATAGTGGCTTCCTCTGTTGTATGGTCGATCTTTTTTCCATCAGCTGTTTTCTCTTCAATACCAAATAATTCAATAAATGCCCCTCTTGTCCCTGATCCATCTTCTCGAGATACAACAGTGATCTCATGAGATAGGTCAAATTTACTCGATGAGTTCTCAGTCGATGCAGTGGGACTGGTAGTATTACTGTTTGTACATGCTACTAAGGTAGCGATTAGAAGTGCCAAGGATGTTAGTATTGTAATCCCCTTTTTGATTCCTGTTTTCTTTACGACTCTACTAATACTCTTTTTCATAAATCTTTCCTCCATTTTCTATATTATTGTTTTTAGGCTTTCCAAAGCTATGTCTGTATGATAAAACATGTATGTAAAGTCTAGACATCAACAAAGGTAAAATATTAGAAATATTGTTGTAAAATGATTTTACATAAAAAGCAAAGGGTTGCCACTGATTGTAGCAACCCTTTTACATTCTATTACATTCTTTAATGCTTATTCAATTACCTTAATCC
>JAEYRR010000094.1 GCA_023435505.1 Bacillota bacterium
TCTTAGGATTGATGTCAATGGCCTGTAGCAAAAGCTCTCCGCGCCTATTAAGATTCGTGGACATATCTGACTGTTGTAATATATTCTCATAATTTAACTGGGCTGTTCTTTTATTAATAAAGAAAAAGGTGACGCTAATTGCAAAGAAACAAAAGGCAGCCACTGCATACTTAATAAAACGGTGAAGTATCCTCTTCTGTCTTTTCCTATAGTTGTCATCTATTTCCTGGTATCTACCTAAGTCATACAGTATTTCTAAGGCCGATTGATAACGGTCCTCTGGTTTCGGCTTCATACAAGTATGAATGATTTTCTCCAGCCCTCCTGACAGGTTGGGATTCACTTTTCTTATTGG
Organism: Bacillota bacterium; assembly: GCA_023435505.1. Classification (GTDB taxonomy): domain Bacteria; phylum Bacillota; class Clostridia; order Lachnospirales; family Lachnospiraceae; genus KM106-2. The sequence continues at coordinate 356 of JAEYRR010000094.1, forward strand.
TTCTAACTCAAACGGTTGATCGTCCGGATTAAGATTGGTAAGAAGATAGTACAAGGTCACTCCCAGGCAATATATATCCGTGCGTTCGTCTGTTTGAACATTACCACCAAATTGCTCAGGAGCGGCATAACCCTTAGTTCCTAAGTTGACTGTGTCCCTATGGCCACCTTTCTTATATTCCCGGGCTATGCCAAAATCAATCAACTTAAGATTCCCACCTGGACAAAGCATTATATTAGACGGTTTCATATCACGATAGATGATAGGTGGTTTTCTAGAATGAAGATAATGTAACACCATACAAAGTTGCTTCCCCCAGTCTATAACGAGTTCCTGGGGTTGTGCACCAAACATCTTTACAATCTTACTAAGGGGCTCCCCTTCGATATAATCCATAACCACATAAAGTAGATCCCCTTCATTTACTACATCAACAATTCTAGGTAATGCGGGGTGATCCAATTTTCTCATTAGGTTCACTTCAGCGGTCAGACTTTGTAAAAGAAGCTCCTTATTCAGGTGTAGTGAATGTATCTCTTTGATTGCCCATTGCTTATTTAGGTGAAGGTCCATCGCTAGATATACATTAGACATACCGCCTCTTCCTATAAGCTTTAGAACCTCATACTTATTATTTAATATTTTTCCTACCAAAGACATGTGCATTCTCCCTTTTATGCAAGTATTCTGATTACAATTGCCGTACTATCATCCTTTTCCTTTCTTTCCCGGCCTATAAGAATTAGCTCCTTTAAGCTCCCTGTAATACTCTCTTCCGAAAGGAGTTTATCTGGCAATAAGATACCAAAATCAAGGTTCGTACACTGCTGATAAAACCCATCTGAACACAGCAAATAGACAGCATTTTGCTCTGGCTGCCCAGTCTCTATCTGAGGGTAGATTGACTCCTTATCCCCCAGACACTGTAACAAAATGTTGTTCCTCTGATCAGTTCGTGCCTGAATAGGCGTCAATTTACCAAGTGCCACTTCCCGTTCTACTAAAGTATGGTCTCTTGTTATAAGCTTAATTTCAGTACTAATTTCATAGATTCGAGTATCCCCTATATGTACAATGATGTAAAAATACCCGTGAATCAATAAGAGGACAGAACAGGTAGTTCCCATATGAATGCCGTGTTCTCTCCCATATTCTATTATTTTTCTATTTGCTTCCCACATCTGCTCTTCCATCTGCACACTTATATTTTGTAGAGAAAAATGATCTAATAAGGTTGGTAATCTATAATCAAACCAATCTCCATAAACCTGCACAGCAATGGCACTGGCGATCTCTCCATTATTCAGTCCTCCCATACCATCACATAGAACAGCCATGGATACGGTCCCTATCTGGGTGGTAGCCACTTTAAGACAGAGACTATCTTGATTGTTTTCCTTATAAAGCCCTTTATCGGTAACATAACCGCTTATAATTTCCATAATTCCCCTCATTTTACTATATATATCCACCAACATAACATGAGCAATATCCTATGTCAACCGCCATGCTTATATAACGGTTCCTTTCACACAAAAAAGGCCGTTGCATCCTATATGCAACAGCCTTTTTCACTATTTCAATGCTTTCAAAACATCGTTACCTAAAAATCTCTCCCAATACATAAGTTCATCCTTTGGAATAGACGTAAAGGATGCCCGTATCATCTTACATAGATAGATAGCCTTTGCCTTTAGATGCGTACTGTTAAATTCATAACTTAACTCCGTATCAGCCATCATAAGATTTTCAAATATCCTAGCCCTATCCTCATTCGGAAATGTATTGGCATAATAATCAATATAATAAATGTTATTTACGTTATCTCTACTTTTCTCATCATTTGGTGTATAGGCAGCATTATTCACTGCATCATATTCAACACCCTTATCATTCATATAAGCATAACGATAATCATGGTCTTTTGGATTTAATTTATACCAATTAGTAAACACAGAGTTCTTTAGTTTACCTCTATCCAACAGATACTCCATACGGTTTTCCATCGCATGCATAATTTCATGGTGGAGGCTGGTCCGTAAGCTTCCTGTATATGAGATATCCATTACTATCATCTGGCTTCCACTATACTGAAGCGAGAACCCTCCTGGATTACTTATCCCATACTCACTTCCCTGTACTAAGGTTCCACAGAGATATATATGAAAACTCTTTAGATCTCCAAACTTTAATTCTTTAAAGAAGCCTTTCGGATATTTTCCAAGAACCTCTTCGACTAACTTCAAAGCTTCATTTGTAGTGGTCTCATCATACATCGCATTGACAGCAAAATCAGGGAAATAACGTACTGCCTTGTCTCGTATAAAGATCTTTACTCCATACTCTTTTTCTATCTTTTGAACGTATTGATCATTATCCTCTGATGTAATCTCATCAGAATTTGTAAAGGCAAGTCCTTGGTATTCACTGTCAGAAACCTCTGGCTCAGCCTGCAGATTCCAGATTAAAACTCCTACATAGCCATCCTGGGCATATAAAACAGTAGCTGTATTCTTATCCTGTGAAACTTGCAGAGAGTTTGGATAAATATAGTAATACACCTGTGTATCATCCTCAGAAGATTTCTGATTTGTAAGATTTAAAATAGTATTCTTATCAATCTCCGTCTTCTTAATGACTTCCATATTATCAGCATCATATAACCGAAGAATCCCACCACTGGTAGCTTCAGGAGCTCCTGGTAACTTAGATGCAGTAAGGATTGTATTAGTTAACCCATTTAATCTAAAACAGCTTCCTTCCTCCGGATCCACAAAATATTTCTTACTAAGGACCCGAGGCTGCTCTATATGAAAGGTCTCTATATAGCCCTTAGATACATAATCATAATCTGCCATGGAATACATCTTCCCACTCGTCAAAAGATTATTAGTGTGATCCCCTAAATCCAGGATTTCCTTTGTGGTCAGATTGAGTATTAAGTATGCCAAAGCACCTGTACTATTAGTATACTGAACGGTAAGGTACTGGTCATCACTGGTTGTCTGTAATAACATCAAGGACAGCATCTGCTCTGAAAAAGTTGTAACTAGTGTGCTTACCTTGTTCGTTATATTATATTTGTATAGAGTATGACCGTCCTCGCCTAAATAATATAACGTATTACCATCGTAAGCACTGACTGCCGAGGAAAAACTTTCTGGCATATTCTTATCATATAAAATCATGTTTAGGTTTTGATCCAGTAGTATAAAGCTATTCCCCCAGGTAGAGGAAATAAATATGTTGCCATTGGTACATACAATACATTGGTCCACATACATTTCGAAATCAAAATCAGCCGTTTTCTCTATTTGCCCGGAGTATATATTGTATAGACCTACTTTAAATTTTGAATCCAATCCCCGGTATATTACAACCAGTCGTTCATTATCATAATAATAGCAGAACTCAATACTATAATCTGGCATCGCCATCTTTTGTTCAACTGCTACTAAGGTCCCTGCCGCATTGACACTTTGACCTGTAATCTGTGTTTTTATAGGCTCTTCTGTATGTGTAGCACTTGGTTTTTCTGTTTCAGGCTCCGTCGTAGGCTTGTCAGTTACATCTGTTACGGAGGGTTGTGGAGTTGGATTTTTTCCTTTGTTACAGCCAATCGCTGTACTAACCAGCACTACAATTAACAGTAATGCCAGGTATCTTCTCTTCATTTTTTGTCCCCCTATCTATCGTAATTATTGGCTTCCTTAATGGGAGGGCCTTTTAAAATCACAGGAACAGCACATTGTTTTCCTATGATTTAAAAAATCTGCAGAGGTAAAAAGCCCCTACAGATTTTATTATATCATATTTCTAACTGAATACAAAAAACTGTACATATCCTAATAAATAATATGTACATCCCTTAAAAATTATGCAGGTTCATACACATTAAATTGAAATTCTGCACCAGAATGTAGACCTTTGTATCCAATACCCTCTTCGCTAAGAGATGCGCCACCAAATAGTGTAATCTCATCTCCAAGCCTTATCTCTACTCCAATTTTGTTAATCCAATGTAATATATATCTATCTTTTAGCAAAAACATAGGTCGTATCATCTTAATCTCATGTTTCTCTAACTCAATAACTGGAGAAATTACTGTCTTTTTCTTGTTACGCATAAAGCTCATTAACGTAGCCTTTACAATATGATTATAGTTTTGATGCAAAGCCATACAATTACAGTTCGCTGCCTTCATATATTGATAGAGTTCTTCCTTGTGAACAGATTCTACCGTCTGATATTTGGTAATACCAACATAGTTTAGAATTTTTTTTGCACTATTTTCAATCTCTCCATTTTTTGATTCCACAAAGAATTCCATAGAAAAATCATAGTCTCTTTCTTTTTGATACTCCAATAAGAACGCTAATAAGGTCAAGGTATTACAGTCATAGGTTATTTCTACCGCAATACGGTCCCCAGGTTGAATCATCATATACTCTTCGACCACTTTTTTACACGACATATAGATATTTGTTCTAAAGTAATCGTTATATGGTAATTGAGTATTTTTTGTATAATTAATTTTTTGCATATATATATCTCCTCTAATTTTCCTAGCATGTTAAGTATTATCTTATGTATCTTATTAATAATAAACCCTTATAAACTCTTATGCCTTATCACAGGAATCACTTCCTCTACATAATGCAACATATTATTATAATAAATTTTAAAAGTCAACGCATTCCAACAACTATAATATATAATAATACACTTATAACTTATAGTTTTCCTCGTCTCCCTGTGCAACTCTTCTCCAACTTCTGCCCTTGACTTATACCCTTGGTATGTTATAGTTATAGATAATATTTGACTATGAAATGAGGTTACGCTATGGATAATAAAAGAATTGTAGTTGCACTTGGCCATAGTGCATTTGGAACAAAATTCCCAGATCAACAGGTTGCTGTGAAAGAAGCTGCTAAAGCAATTGCTGATTTAGTAGAAGAAAAATACCAGATAGTAATTACCCACAGCAATGCCCCTCAGGTTGGGATGATTCACTCTGCCATGACAGAATTTAGTCGTTTAAACGACAGCTATACCGTTGCTCCAATGTCTTTATGCAGTGCTATGAGCCAGGGTTATATCGGCTTTGATTTACAAAATGCAATTCGTACTGAATTACTAAATCGGGGAATTTATAAGCAGGTTTCTACCATTATTACCCAAGTACGTGTAGAGCCTTTTGATGAGGCATTTCACAAGCCTAACAAGGTAATTGGTCGTTACATGACAGAAGCGGAAGCTAAAGAAGAAGAGAAAAAAGGGAATTTCACAGTATACGAAGAGGGTAAAGGCTGGAGACGAATTATTGCTTCTCCTAAACCAATTGATTTCTATGAGACAGATGCCATTAAAGCATTACTAGATGCGAATCAGATTGTAATTGCCTGTGGTGGAGGTGGTATTCCAGTTTTACAACAGGGTGCCAGATTAAAAGGTGCCAGTGCCATTGTTGAGAAGGACCTTGCTAGTGCAAAGCTTGCTGAATTAGTTGGAGCGGACATGCTTCTGTTCCTAACTGGTATTGATAAAGTATATAAAAACTTTGGTAAAGATAATCAGGAAGGTTTGGATCAGTTGACTTTAGATGAAACTTCTACCTTAATTAACGAGGGACAGTTTACCTCTGGCTCCATGCTTCCTAAAGTACAGGCTGCTGCCAGCTTTGTAGCTTTACACCCTAAAAACTCTGCCATAATCGCTGACCTTCATGATGCAAAAGCAGCGATTCGTGGAAAAGCCGGGACAATATTCAAATAAAAGATACATATAAAAAAGAGCTGTTGTCTATAACTAAGTAGTTAGCTATAGAACAACAGCTCCTTTTTTATATGTCTTACAATACTCGTCTAGCTGTATATATAGGTCTATGATTGTATTTTGATATAATTATTCCATCTTTTGCATTGCTGGCATGAATAATCTGTCCATTACCAATATAGATAGCAACATGATTAATTGTACCATTTGTTGCATAGAACAGCAGATCTCCTGCCTTTAAGTTTTTAGTACTTACCTTTCTACCAACAGTGGCCTGCTGACGGGAGGTTCTTGGAAGCTTGATTCCAAACTTCTTAAATACACCTTGGGTATACCCGGAACAGTCCGTACCATTAGTTAAACTTGTTCCACCATATACATACTTATTTCCTAAGAACTGTTTTGCATAAGCAATCAGCTTTGATGCAGTGGAAGTCGTTGAACTGCTAGAGTTACTGGAACTAGTCGAACTAGAGCCTACCGCTACCGCATACTGATATTTGTAAGTAAATTTTACATAATCACGGTGCACGTAGCCAGTTTTTCTCTTATAGGATACCTTTACCCATTTTGAGGATTTAGATAAAACTTCTAAAGAATCGTTTTTAGATACATTACCTAAAACTGCTGAATCTGTAGAAGCCTTCGCTCTTACTCGAAGTTTGTTAGCAGTAACTTTTGCCACCTGATCTAAGTATTTGCTGTATAAAGCTGTGGCTTCTTTCCCTATTTTGATGTAATCAGTATGGATATAACCACTTACTTTTCCAGATGTTACCTTTGCCCATTTGCCATTAATGGATTTTACTGTACATACAGAACCCTTATAAAGACGCCCTACTACAGTACTGTTGGTACTTGCTTTACTTCTTATGTTTACATAATTAGTAGCAATGGAGATTCCTGGTAGATTCTCTTGTTTTGTGCTTGCCTCTGCCTGTATAACAGTGTTAAAACCGAATACTTCTGGAGCCACCACCATGCTTAAGAACAATATAAACGGGGCAACTAGGCATATGGCTTTCTTTCGTAAATCATGTCTTGTCATATGTTTCACCATTTTAAGTTTTTTATGCTTCGTTTTCCGGTTACCTGTCCATTATATCAGATTATTGAAAAATTATACCTGGAAATGTATGGTATAACCCAGGTATAAAGCATATTAATCTTTTTTTCTAAGCACATTGCAGAATTTCCAAATTTATACTATACTAAAAATGCTTGTATTAATACAACGATATGTTGACATTGGGAGTGAGTTCAGAATGAATGAAGCGAAACTATTTAACCGTTTTCCGGAATTGATTTCCCCTGATTTAATCCTTCGCCAGATTACTACAAAGAACCTTGAGGATTTATATGAGATATGCAGTAACGATAACCTTTATATATACAGACCTTCACAAGCCAAGAAAAATTATGCACTAGTATATAATCTGATCACCCAGTACCAAAGAGATTACGCCAAACAAAAATCCATGGTAATCGGAATCTATTTAAGGAGCGCAACTAATAAACTGGTGGGTTTTGTGGAGGTCTATAATTTCGATAAAATAATCAATATGGTCAATATTGGATATGTTCTTAATGATAAATATTGGGGCCAGGGAATTGCTACAAAAGCAGTTCATATGACAATATCTTACCTATTTCGAGTAGGTGGTCTGAATCGTATTCAAGCTTTTGTAGTAAGTGAGAATATCCGATCCAGACATGTCCTGCTTCGCAACCATTTCACCCATGAGGGAACCCTTAGACAGGGAATACACTGGCCTGAAAAAGGGGTAATTGACATTGAATTATTTGCTATACTTCACTGTGATTATGTGGAAGAATGCTATCTTTAATGTATTCTACTCCACTGAGAATTACTCTGCATGGTGTCCCACTCAATGGCTTGTGTATATCGATAGGTTTTTGGCCAGATTCGAAATATAGATTTCTTTCCCAACATGAATTTGGCTAATAACCCTTCTGTCCGAGGAGCCCATCCCTCCTTAGGGTGTATTCTAAGAAAGGTACGTTTTCTTGTACGTTTATATTCATAACTTCCTTTTAAGCTTCCAATTTCAGGTCGTCCTATCACTATAAACTGTCCTTGGACATACATATCATAGTCACCACATAGGTACATTCCTCTATCAAAGCGAATCTCCAACCGATGGACTCCATCCTCATATTCAATAGCTGTCAGACCCATTTCTCCTTCCTTTTCCTCAAAGAAATAGGTAGTGTTCCCATGAATATACGCATTGTTCTCATCAAGCTCTACCTTTTCCAAAGTCTCCTTTTGAGCTTTCGCAAAATCCAGTAACACAGCATCCATAGCATATCTGACATATTCTCTTTTTTGCCGTTCTTTTATCCCAAAGGCCGGAAATGGATCTAATATCTTAGACTCCCCATCTATTAAGACGTGAATGGCGGTCTTTTTCTTTCTTACAAAATCAAACTGATAGAGCAGATACATAGGGAAGCAATCCGGTTTCTCAGCACCCCATCCCACAGGTGCTAATAGACTCATAGGGCTGGTCTTTTTATCAGTGTGCTCCTTAATATGTATTTCGATTTTTCTTCCCAGCTTATCTGTAAACTCAAAATGGGTAAAGAATCCATCCTCACCATACTCTAATGCTGTATTATTGATCTCTACCCTATGATAATCTCCTAAGCCTTTTTCTACTATGTTAATATGTTCCTCCATTACTACCTTAAGTTCATGACTATCATAAATATCTATATATTGATCCATACGATAAGCTAATACGCGATAACCCCTGCCATATGGCTCTCCATCAAAATATTGTAACTCAAAGCCCTTGTATAAGCTATCTGGTTGCTTCTCCATGTTCACTAGTACTAGTTTTGTAATTGGTATTCTTCTTAAGGTAAAAGGCAAAACAGCCTGTCTACTTTTTGTCAATAGAATCCCTCCAATCTGTTCCTATTTTTTATATATATTACTTCTATTATAACCTATAAGAATGATCTTGGAATCCTATTGACCTATATTTTACAATTTGTTCATATTTATTTTTAGTCCCAGATTAAGTTGCGTACTCTACCCTTATTGAACGCTTCAATTGTCATACATACCTCATCTACCACAGTCTGTCTGGCTTCTTTGCTGGCCCAGGCAATATGGGGAGTAATAAACAGACGGTTGCTATCCTGTATAGATAAAAATGGATGATCTGCCGGCATTGGCTCCTCAGTGATTACATCTAAGGCTGCTGCTGCAATCTTTTGTTCCTTTATTGCATCGCAAAGGGCAACATCCTCTACAATGGCGCCTCTTCCGGCATTTACTAAGATTGCGCTTGTTTTCATCTTATCAAAGGCTTCCTTATTAAATAATCCCTTACTCTGCTCTGTCAACGGTGCATGGATACTGATTACATCAGAACGTGTAAGAAGCTCATCAAAACTTACCCTTTCATAATCCGGACAAGAATTCTTCCCACTGGTAGAATAATAGATTACCTTCGCACCAAAAGCCTCTGCCACCTTTGCAACCTGTTTACCAATGGCACCAAGTCCACAGATTCCGTAGGTCTTTCCGGCAAGCTGTGTAAATTTGTGACTCATATAGGTCTGTTTTTTGTGCTGCACATACTGGCCTTCCTTCACGTAATCATCAAAGAAGCGAAGATGCTCCATAACATAAAATAACATAGCAAAGGTATGCTGGCAGACAGAATGGGTAGAATAATCCCTTACATTGGTTACCGGAATTCCTCTTTGCTTCATGTATTCCTGATCAATTGGATTCACTCCAGTTGCAGTCACACAGACTAATTTAAGATTTTTTATGTCCTTTAGAGTCCCTTCCTCCATTGGACTTCTATTAATTAAAGCAATATCTGCATCCTGTAATCGAGGTCCAATATCTTCGTATTTAGTATTGCCGTAATAGATAACCTCTCCTAATTGTTCTAACCTGTCAAAGGAGATATCATCTCCTAGCACAGTTTTTTCTAACACTACAATTTTCATCAAGTATGTCCTCCTAAAAAGTTATATACGTGTCTCTCCCAAAACTTCTACCAAGTAGACATTAGTTTCGATTATTATAATCTATATACTAATATTCTTTCAATACTATTAAACAC
>JAEYRR010000309.1 GCA_023435505.1 Bacillota bacterium
AATTGTCGAGTGCTGATAAAATAGACGTCAGAAATAATTGGAGATGTAAACAAAAATGGAAAAGCATTTAGTGTAGATAGTACAGGAAAATTATCGGTATTTAAGGTATATGTTCCAGGAGAAAGTATATCTGCTAACTGTCCACCCTTCAGGAAAACAGCTACTTGACTTTCTCTAACTATGACCTTAGACCCTTGCTTTAATTCATTATTACCACTCTGTCTTTGAAATTTATATACAAGTATTTTATTACTCTTATCCTCATAATCAATGACATCGAAGAATTGATCCTTAACTACATTAATCAGTCCCATTTTACTCCTCCTATTTTGCAAGTCGCAAACCATTCTTGTCCTTAAACGACCCTGTAGCTATTAAAATGATATCTATAAACCAACCTATTCCAAATAGCCCTGCTGTAAATAAATATAATATGCCCATACCGACTTTTCCAACATAAAATTGATGTGCTCCCAAAATTCCAAAAAAGAAATCCAGAATCAATGCAACCATTTTACTTTTTGTACTGCATACTTGAACCTTGTATGGCATTCCATTATTGTATGGCATTCCATTATTGTATGGCATTCCGTTATTATATGGCATTCCGTTATTATATCCTGTACCTTGTGATAGAGGTGGAATATTGTTGTTAACTGTATTATTTGTCTGATCAGAAACGTCTTTTTTAAATCCACAATAACCACATTTATTACCTTCCAATGGTGCTCCGCATATTGGACATTTATCCACAATGATACCCCCTAAATACTTTATAATACAGTAAATTATACAATAATATAAAGTATTTTGCAAACTTAACACTGGAATTTACAGAATATTATATTGTTTTCTATCGAATACTATTACGCCAAATATACTCAATTCCACTACCCCGCAATAACTCTCATTACCTCTATAAATGAATTTGCTCATTTAGTGGGACACTTGCGTTTTACCCAACACCACATTTCTGGTTGGCGATGGTGAAAAAAAGGAGCTAGTCGAAAGGCTAACTCCTAAGCTTGCTATAAAAAAGTAGTCTGCAATGTTAAACTGTATGGAACGATTGCTTTCCAACTCCCATACTTGAAAATCTTTGTAACTGGTATATTTGTATAGTACCTTATCTTTTACGCCTTCTTCATAAAATGCTACATTAAAAAAAGCTAGTTCACCACTTGCATTTTTATTATGTCTTTCCAAAAAATACTGAAAGTTTTCTTTTGATGATACTTCAACCATGATTCTTATAAATGTTTTCTCAATATTTTCATAGTTGCATCTATCCTCATCAATATAAACATATAATGAACAATATGGTCCATAATTCCCAATATCAATCTTATCAATATAACTCATTTCTGTTTTTAGCTTCTTTTCAAATTGATAAAATCGCCTATTTTGTATTCGGTCCTTAAAAAATATAAAACTGATTATTACCAAAGGAACTAGAACAATGAATAACCACTTTTTTCTTTTTTTCATGCCTTTCCTTTCAATTTTACTACTCAAAATAAAGTAGACCTGAATATATGTAATTTGCAACATTCTCCTTATTAAAACTCGAGTTATTATGAACACCTTTAAATGTTACATTTCTATCCTTGCAAAATCACCATAGGGGTATAAATCCTAGCTGTAACCCAAGAATTAAAAATTTAGGGGTTTTATTATTAGTTATAATTATACATTTATTTCCTAATGTATGCCAATAGAATCTTTCCAAATAGTTATCTCTTCGTAAAATACATCGCGATGACATAATCTTTAAACCAGCACTATAAAACGAACCATTCATTTTTTGTTTCCTTTTCTTTCTCAAACATACATTATTTTGTACATGATAAAAGGCCAATCTCATAAGATTGACCCAACCATTATTTTTATTTTGCTCCTTTTGCCATAGCCTTTACTTCGTCATTGACTATCTTATCAATCTTCTTATAGCGTTTCCAAATTGCCTCTTGAAGCATGGTAACGATATCATCATCAAATCCCTTAGCTTTGCAATAATCATAAGCCGTCACTAAGTGCATTTCTCTAAGAATTCTATTCATCTGTTGGTCGTACATGAGAATATATCTCTCATCAACTGGCAAATCCCATATCTTACGAAGTTCTAACTCTACTTTGGCTATTTCACTATCTTCCAACTCGTTAAGTACAACGATGTCCTTCAGAATCTCATCCATCGTAGGAATCAATATCTTTCTGAAATCTTGCGGAAGTCTTTCTTCTATAAAGTAGATTCCAAAGTGCTGTGGTAGATGATCATCCAAACCGTATGTATTAAATCTTACATGTAAATATTGACTATACTGCTGTTTAAACTTAGAACCCTTAGCAATCATACCGTAATGAATGTTCGGATTAACCCCATTACATAGATGACAGATATGGTCCTTATATTCAAATAACTTGAAAAGTCCTGTCCCATGGGGAATCTCAGAATCCTTAATTGCTTCATCTACTATACTTGGCATTTGCATATGATAAGTTAGTAATAATTGCATTCTGTCATTTAAGGCTGAATCGTACTGATAATATCTCTCGAATAATTCAATCTCATTTTCTATTGCCTGTTGATGACAACTACAAAAATATGCTTCGCACTGCTCGGTTTCGGAAAATGCAAAATAGTTTTGCCCAAAATGAACTCTCTGCAATGGCAAATCAGAATTCATTGTTCCTATCGCAAAATCATCCTTTTCCGTTTTCCATTTTTCCTCTTGCTCCTTTGCTCCACAAACCTCTCCAGTTTTCTTTGATACAAATAACGGCACCTTTGTGCTTTTGTATTTTTCTCCTACATTTTCGAAACAATATACCTGATAATATTCACGTATGTAGTCAATCTTATCCCACTCTTTCCCAAGTACCTTATACGCGATACCAACACAAGCTTCAAAGGAATAATTTACATGGTCATCCTTAATGCGAAAGTCCTTCACGCCATCTCCTCCATTTATGATAATTGTTTAGAAATCACTGTTAATAGCTGCCCTGTCAATCTTGTCAAATCATCGCATGCGATCAGATTCGGATATATATTTTTTAATGCCTCATAACAATCAAATTCTTCCTCATCATTAAGAGCCACTGCTATAATGTTTGTTCCTCGATTTGTAATCTTCGCTACAGCATTTGCCGTATCCTGACTAGATACTGGTGGATAATATTCATCATACTCATGGGCTGGATAACCATCCGAAAGTACAATAATCAGCTTATTCTCGCAATGGGAACTTTGATTCATATAACGCTCAGCCCAGAACAAGGCCAATGCATCACGATTATCCCCATTTGCTGTGATTTGCATCAAATTATATTTTTGCTCATCACGTGCATTAAAATCAACCAGTATATTAACATCTATTTCCGGATCCTCAAAATGTGCTCTATGCTCCACAATCGCATGCTCTATTCCCTGCTTTTTTAAAACCTCATGCAATATAACAGAGGACTGCAATGCTGCATTCCTTCTTGCGCCACTCATAGAACCTGAACCATCTATTAAAAGCATAATGGATAATTCCGGAATCTCAATACCTAACGTGTTTCTATACCAATATCTCTTCTTGATATCGCCGAATTGCTTAGAGGCAATTCCCAAACCGAACATGAATCCATCTTCTCTTCCCGGAACCCTTGCCTTAAGTAGTTGTGCAAACCTTCCATTATAGGAATTAATATTCACTTGATAGTGAGCCTTTATGTTCTGATATGCTTTCTTGAGATTCATATTTATCTTGGGATGAATCTGGTTAATCTTGATATCCTTGTGCATGACAGAACAGTCATATTTACTACCGGTAAATCTCTCCTCATGGCCTGTGTATGAGATGATAGTATAAGCCTCTACTTTTTCGTCTGCCCAACCCCTAAGCAGCGAAATCAACGCCTCGTTATCATCGCTTAATTCCTTAGAATTACCATCCAAATCAACAAACAATCTTGTAGTTACTTCCTGAGTCTTGCCTTTACGTTCTATTTGTCCCATAGTGGAAGTATCTGTCAGGTGTGTTTTGATTCCTCCTAACAAATCCGATCCAAAAGAAATATCCCCATCTTCATCAGGCGGTATTATGGAAAGAATGAAAGTAAAGATTTCTTGAGAATATCGGTATCTTTCATCGGGTGATGCGGCCTTACTACCATCCATAAACAACTGACGAGTCCGTTCTACATAGCTTTTTATTATTTCTTTCGGTGCTGATTGCTTTACCATCGGATAGAGAAGCATTGTCGCCATATAATCTAAGTATTCCTTTATTGCCTCCCCACTTGCTATAGGATCTCGATCCTCTATCGTAGTCTCCTCTGTCTTTTTTCGCTTAAATACTTTATCTACAGTTCCCTCTGACTCGTGCGTTAAAAAGAGTCTTGAAACTCGTCCGAATTTCAAATAAAGATCGACATTTTCGTATACACTGCTTCCCACGGCTTCTATGTAAGCATCTTCAATGATATTAGAAATTAGTGCCATGGCTTTCTTCTTATTTTTAGTATTACATTTGGGGTCTCTACTAGCTTGCGTCGGAAATGTAGTATACAGAAGATGTAAGCACTCATGAAGTGTCTGTGCTCTTGTAATCATACGCAATGCCATCCACGCATCGTTGGATATGCAAGGCGTCCATTTCAAATATTTTTCCGTATCAAGTAGCGCTTTTATATCGGCAAACAAATCATCTGATGCAGGGTCAACAATAATATTTCTTCCATCTGTAAACGCCTGATTTTCATTGATAAAAAATAACCTTGCATCTTCATTTTCAGAAAATGTCTGTGCAAAGTTTTCCTCAAGCGAACGATTATAATCGCACTGATAATCTTTTAATACTTGTTCCTTTTCCTGTTTGGTCAAACCCCTCACCTCCTCTGATGATTCTTATCCTAATTCCACTTATAAAGTATAATGATCCCCCTAATCGTGTTCTCCAATATACGGTCACACTTAGCTATTGGAATAAGCGTTTTCTCCGCTGCATTCATATATCCATCATACTTTGCAAGTCTTGCCCAATTCTCCAGATTTCGTGGCGAAATAACAACATCCAATTCCTCTACTTCTATTTTCTTTTTGATTTTATGATATACACCCAATATCTTATCTACTACCGGTTTACACTCTGGAACTCTTGTAACAAGCATCCTAGAAATTGCTTCATCTGAAAGTGCTGCAATCTCAATAATCCCATTAAATCTGTTATAAAGAGCCTGATTCAATTCCTTTGTTCCAAAATAACCAAGATTCATTGTGGCAAAAAATCTGAAATTCTTATTTCTTCTTACAACTTCGCCATTATCCAGACGAACAAATCCGTTGTCATCCATAAGGGAATTCAAAAACGCCAAGTGCTGCGGCTTTGCAAAATTAATCTCTTCGAATACGACTGCTCCACCTTCTCTAATTGCTTTCGTGACATAACTCTCCTTAAAGATAATCTTATCCTCCTCGGGGATAAACTTACCAAGAACAAACTCATCCAAATTTTCTGTACAGTTAATGGTTTCTAAAATTGGAAGACCGATCTCCTTAGCCACCAATTTACAAGACATTGTTTTACCGGTACCTGCAGGTCCATGGAAAAGAATAGCTCTTAAGTCTCCAGAAGCAACTGCACTGCAAACACTCCTTAAACTCTCCGGTAAAACAAACTCTGATGACAAATTAGGGATCCACTGTCTAAGTTCTGGCGAAAATGTTTCCTCTGGAAAAGCTACAACATCTTCTGATTTTGTACACTTCATTGATTCTTTATTGCTCTTAATCACCTTGTATCCATCTGAAAACGAGCGATATGCTTCTCGATCTAATTCTGGAATATCCGCATAAACGATTTCATATTCCTCATTCTTATGCATCTGGTAGAAATCTTCATGCAGATTTACAAAAACATCTACCACCGGAGTCTCTATAAAGTTGTCCATCACATTATGATACTCAGACTGCTCTTCCATCTCCCTTGCTAACAATACACAGAATGTCGGGAGTAGCTTGTACAAAGGATGTAGATGCTCCATATTTCCATCAATCCAATTACCTCTGATATCATATGCTGCAATCGTCACTTCCCCATTCTCTGATACCGCCTTGTACTTATGTATATCTTTTTCAACAACGCCCTGGGAACGGTACTCTTGTGGAACATTAATTTCTAACCAGACAGTCTTTCTATCTTCACTTACGTAGTAATCGCCGAATCCATCTCCCTTGATACAACTTTCCAGCATAGTCGCAAAAAGGATAATTGCTTCACCAATCGGTTGGCAAAGTGTTGTCGTACCTTTAAACGATTGATTATCTGGATGCACATAATACTGAGTTGCATCTGAAAGATGATGAAATCCAAATCCTTTATAAATCTCATTGGAATTATTACGTACTACCTTATACGATACTTTAAACGGTTTCATCTTCTATACCTCCACTAATCGACATAACAGACCTGTTTTCTACTAATAGATCTATTATACTGCAAAATAAGTATTTATGCTAATCGTAATATAACTGGCTACGCTAAAGTTTCTTAACTAATGAAAGTGGCTTAATTACCAAAACTAGTTTTGGTAATTAAGCCACTTTCATTTTAAACTTATTTACAGAAGATTCCTCGACCCATAATAATTTTGTCAGCTCCTGCTTCCTCTACAAGATTTAACTCTTTCTCCCCAATACCACCATCAACCCATATTTCTTTGCCAACGAATTTCTTTGCTTTTGTTATTTTCTTTAGAACACTAGGGCAAAATATTTGACCTTCCCCATCTGGCTCGGATGTCATAAGCAATATATAATCTAGTTTTTCAACAAATGGCTCAATCAGTTCTACTGGGGTTCCAATGTTTAATGCTATTCCTGCTTTCATCCCCATACGATGTATATGATGCAAAACTTCCATAGGATATTTTAGAGTCTCAAAGTGCACTGCTATGTTGCTGACACCACACTCTGACAATTGGTCTATATATCTTTCTGGATGATAGGCAAGAATA
>JAEYRR010000363.1 GCA_023435505.1 Bacillota bacterium
GTGCATAATGGAAGAAAAGTATGATATTATCTTTAGAAAAAGGAGCGATTATCAATGAAAAGTAATCTGACAAGAGAAGAGGCACTTAAACTTCTAAAACAATACAACAAAGAGTCCTTTCATATCCTTCATGCTCTTACGGTAGAAGGAACTATGCGTTGGTATGCAAAGGAGTTAGGATTTGGTCAGGAGGAAGAGTATTGGGGTATCACTGGACTTCTTCATGATATTGATTTTGAACAGTATCCCGAGGAACACTGCCTGAAAGCCCCTGAATTACTTCGCCCGGCGGGAGTTGGAGAGGATATGATAAAGAGTATCTGTAGCCATGGGTATGAAATTTGCTGTGAGGTTGAGCCAGAGCATGAGATGGAAAAAGTTCTATTTGCAGCGGATGAACTTACAGGTCTCATTGGAGCAGCAGCCAAAATGCGCCCCTCTGGAAGTGTCATGGACATGGAGGTCTCCAGTCTTAAGAAGAAGTTTAAGGACAAGAGATTTGCTGCAGGTTGTTCCCGTGATGTGATTCGGACAGGAGCAGAGAGACTTGGTTGGGAGTTAGATCAGTTATTGGAGAAGACCATATTAGCTATGCGCTCTTGTGAACAGCAGGTAAATGAAGAAATGAAAGAATATTCCACACAATTTGGTTTTATGGTACAATGATTTGGTATAACCAATATAACTTTGAATCTCACACTTTTAGGAGGCAATACCCATGCAGCTTTCTGTCTGTATAATTACAAAAAACGAATGTACAAAACTAAATAAATGTCTAAATGCTTTAAAACCTTACGGATTTGAAATAGTGGTTGTGGATACGGGTTCCACTGATCTTACAAAGAATATGGTATTAGAATATACGGATAAACTGTTCTCGTTTGACTGGATTGATGACTTTGCAGCGGCAAAAAATTATGCCGTAAGTAAAGCATCTAATGATATGGTGATGGTCATTGACAGCGATGAATATATGGAAAAATGTAATTTAAAAGTTCTATTTAGTCAGATTGAGGCTAATCCATATTCTGTGGGAAGGATTAAGAGAATTAACCTTGTATCAAGAAATGGAGAGACTATTGAAAACATAGATTGGACCAATCGTATTTTTAATAGAAAGTTATTTCAGTATCGAGGGAAAATCCATGAGCAGCTGGTTCCAATTCATTCATCCGATAGGGGCGATGAAGTCAAAATAGCATATGAAATGTATAAATCAGAGCTGGTAGTCCGTCATGATGGGTATGAAGGCACAGAGGAAGAACGCAGAAGGAAAGCAGAACGAAATGTAAGGCTTTTGATAAAGGAACTAAAGGAAACTCCGGAGGATACCTATCTTTTATATCAGTTAGGTAAGAGCTATTACATGGCTGGAGAGTATGAAAAAGCCGTGGAGAATTTTGATATAGCATTACAATACGATGTGGATCCCAAGCTAGAATATGTTATTGATCTAGTGGAAACTTACGGGTATGCACTTTTGCAGACCGGCCGTGTCAAAGATGCATTTATGCTTGTAAATATACAGGAGGAATTCGGAGATAGTGCAGATTTTCGCTTTCTTATGGGATTGATTTATATGAATAATGAGTATTTCGAGGAAGCGATACAGGAGTTTATGAAAGCTTCAAGGTTACAGGAAGCAAAAGCAGTAGGAGTAAACTCTTTTTTAGCATATTACAATGCAGGAGTTATTCGTGAATGTCTAGGGGATAGGAAGCAGGCCATTGATTTATATAGGAAATGCGGAAGTTATGGAAAAGCGTTAGAAAGACTAAAGGTGCTTAAAGCCAAGTAGAACTTGACTTAACAAAAGGAGGGTACTATGGAACAGACCACAATAGCCAAATTAACAGTTTATAAAGATTGTGAAATGGCGAAGATAGATAAAAGATTGTATGGATCCTTTATAGAACATCTTGGAAGGGCTGTCTATGGTGGAGTATATCAACCAGGACATCCATCCGCGGATGAAGATGGGTTTCGTAAAGATGTTATAGACCTTGTGAAGGATTTGGGCGTATCTATCGTTCGATATCCCGGTGGCAACTTTGTATCTAATTATTTTTGGGAAGATGGCGTTGGCCCTTTAAGTGAACGCGTTCCACGTTTAGAGTTAGCTTGGAGATGCTTAGAACCTAATACCTTTGGCCTTGGTGAATTTCAAAAATGGACGAAGAAAGTACATACAGAAACTATGATGGCGGTCAACCTAGGCACTCGTGGAATAGCAGATGCCTGTAACCTTGTAGAATACTGTAATTATCCGGGAGGAAGCAAATACAGTGATTTAAGAAAGGCACATGGAATTGAGGAACCCTATAATATAAAGCTGTGGTGTCTCGGCAATGAGATGGATGGGGAATGGCAGATCGGAAAGAAAACGATGGATGAATATGGACGCCTTTCAGAGGAGACAGCAAAGGCTATGAAGCTTATTGATCCTTCCATTGAACTGGTGACTTGTGGCAGCTCTGCCATGGATATGCCGACGTTTCCAGAATGGGAAGCAACCACACTAAGCTATAACTATGATTATGTAGATTACATATCCCTTCATCAATACTATGGCAATCGTAACAATGAC
>JAEYRR010000121.1 GCA_023435505.1 Bacillota bacterium
GCAGGAGTCGTGTCTGCTACAGAAGATAAAAAGGATAAGACAGTATTGGAATTGCTTTCTGATAAGAAGCGCAAGGATTTGTTCCCAGTAGGTCGACTGGATAAAGATACAGAAGGGCTTCTTCTCCTGACCAATGATGGAGAACTGGCCCATCAATTATTATCCCCTACTAAGCGTGTGGGAAAGATTTATTTTGCCAGAGTTAAGGGTAAGGTAACTGATTATGAGGTCAAGTTATTTAAAGAAGGCCTACAGGTAGATGAGGAGTTTACTGCTATGCCTGCGATGCTTAAGGTGATATCTTGTGGGGAAGAATCAGAGATAGAACTTATGATTATGGAAGGGAAGTTCCATCAGGTAAAGCGTATGTTTGAGGCAGTGGGAATGAAAGTGCTGTATTTGAAACGATTATCTATGGGAAGTCTTACGTTAGATGAGCATCTAAAACCGGGACAGTATCGGATACTTACTAAAGAGGAATTAGAGTTAATAAAAAGGGAGCATGGCAGGGCATAGGAATTGTAGCTGCGTGTTGGAGGATATATGTTTGATGGGATAAAAGCAGTCATCTTTGATTTAGATGGTACCCTAGTAGATTCCATGTGGATTTGGGAGGATATTGATATAGAATTTTTAGGAAGATATGGGATTGAACATCCTGAGAATTTTCAGAAGGTCTTAAATGGTATGAGTTTTACGGAAACAGCTGAATATTTTAAAGAAAGATTTCAGATTCCGGATAGTGTGGAAACCATTAAAAGTACTTGGAATGCCATGGCCTATGATAAGTATATGAACGAAGTTCCTTTGAAAGAGGGAGTATTAGAGTTTATAAAAGTTCTAAAGAATAAAGGAATAAAGCTTGGGATAGCAAGCAGTAATTCCATTGAATTGGTAACAGCAATCATCAAACGATTTGATCTGGAATTTTATTTTGACACAATTAATACCTCCTGTGAGGTGCCAAAAGGAAAACCAGCGCCGGATATCTATCTGCTGGCTGCTGATAATCTTAAGGTACAACCGAAGGAGTGCCTGGTGTTTGAGGATGTTATCCAAGGAATTCAAGCGGGTAAAAATGCCAACATGAGAGTTTGCGCTGTAGAGGATGCTTATTCCGTAGATTCGTTGGATGAAAAGATAGCGCTTGCAGATTATTACATTAAGAGTTTTTGTCAACTACAAGTAGATTAAGCATTTATGTTAGATTGGAGTTTTTATGACACAAGGGTTTTTACCGATTAGTAAAGAAGATATGATAGAAAGAGGCATTGAGCAATTAGATTTTGTTTATGTCATTGGAGATGCGTATGTGGATCATCCCTCCTTTGGGCCTGCTATCATAAGCAGAGTTTTGGAAAGTCACGGTTATACAGTGGGAATTATCTCACAGCCTGACTGGAGAAAAAAAGAGAGCATACAGATTCTAGGAGAGCCTCGTCTAGGCTTTTTAGTATCCGGTGGCAATATGGATACTATGGTGAACCACTATACCGTTGCAAAGAAAAAGAGAAAAGTGGATGCTTATACACCTGGTGGTGTGATGGGAAAAAGACCAGATCGAGCAACCATCACGTACTCCAAGTTAATCAGACAAAGCTATAAGAAGTCTCCGATCATTATTGGTGGTATTGAAGCCAGCCTTAGAAGATTTGGGCATTATGATTACTGGAGTGATTCTGTAAAGCGTTCCATTTTGCTAGATTCAGGGGCAGATTTGTTAAGCTATGGTATGGGAGAACGCTCTATCGTAGAGATTGCTGATGCCTTAAACAGTGGAATTGAGATACAATATGTGACCTTTATAGAAGGTACCGTTTATAAGACGAAGGATATCTCTGGGGTCTATGATTATATTATGCTTCCTAGCTTTGATGAAATCTTAGAGAGTAAGAGGACTTTTGCAGAAAGCTTTTATACCCAGTACCTCAATACAGATCCGTTTGCTGCAAAAATCTTAATAGAGCCTTATAACGATGGTGTCTTTGTTGTTCAGAATACACCGTCAAAACCATTGACCGAGGAAGAAATGGATACTGTTTATGCCCTTCCTTATATGCGAGCCTATCATCCTTCTTATGAAGAAGTGGGCGGTATTCCGGCACTTGCGGATCTGAAATTTAGTCTGGTAAATAACCGAGGTTGTTTTGGTGGGTGCAGCTTCTGTGCTTTGACTTTCCATCAGGGAAGGATTATTCAGACCAGAAGCCATAAATCTATTCTTCAAGAAGCTAATTTGATGTTAGAAGATAAGGATTTTAAGGGAAATATATTTGATGTTGGCGGTCCTACTGCAAATTTCCGCCATACAGCCTGTGAAAAGCAAAATACTCATGGGGCTTGTGTGAAAAAACAATGCCTGTGGCCAAAGCCTTGTAAGAATTTAAAGATCGATCATAAAGATTTTAGTAAACTATTGAAGGATTTACGGGAACTTCCAGGGGTTAAAAAAGTATTTATCCGTTCCGGTATTAGGTTTGATTATCTGATAGAGGACCAAGATGATTCCTTTCTCTATGAGTTATGTGAGCATTATGTCAGTGGGCAGCTTAAGGTAGCGCCTGAACATATCAGTGATACTGTTCTTGATTTAATGGGAAAACCTAGTAATGACGTTTATGAGAAGTTTATGAAGAAATATAAAGAAGTCAATAATAAACTAGGGAAAAAGCAGTATGTTGTGCCATATTTAATGAGTTCACATCCAGGTTCCTCCCTTAAGGAAGCAATTGAATTAGCGGAATATATCAGGGATCTAGGATATATGCCGGAACAGGTACAAGATTTTTATCCAACACCATCCACCTTATCTACCTGTATGTATTATACAGAATTGGATCCAAGGACAATGAAGAAGGTGTATGTGCCTAAAAATCCTCATGAGAAGGCAATGCAGAGGGCTTTGATTCAGTATCGTAACCCAAAAAACTATGATCTAATTGTGGAGGCCCTTGTAGAAGCAGGAAGAACCGATTTAATCGGATTCGATAAAAAATGTTTAATCAAGCCGGCTTATAAGGATAAAGATCGGTTTGGTACCAAACGTAATCCAAAGAAGGTAGAGAATACGAAGGATACTTCTAAGCGTGGACAGGGATTTGGAAAGGGTAAGAATACCACAACGAAACCTGGTACAGGAAAAAAGAAGAAAACCATTCGTAATGTACACAAGAAGAAATAATTTATTACTATTTAAAGAAGGGTGAGATGTATGGAGAAGGATACTAAGAAAACAAAAGACAGAAAAAGAGGACCACTATATAAGGGGTCTTATCAGTATATTGAACGAAAGAAAAAGGCATATATATTAAAGACTTTGTTATATGTGGCCATTGGGGTTGCCATTTATGTAACTGGACTTTGTCTTAATAGATTTCAGTCAAATAATATCTTTACTGTGCTCGCCATTCTTATGGTGCTTCCAGCTGCAAAAGCCTTGGTTGCCATTGTAGTATTCTGGCCATGTCGTTCTGTATCCTATGATAGGATTCATAAGGTATATCAGATATTAAAGGAGAATTATTCCTCTATAGAATCAGAGGATACTGTTCTTTTTCAACCGGATGTCATTGAGGATGAGCTTAATGTGTATTTTGATATGGTTTACACCTCTTCAGAAAAGGTAATGAATCTGGATGTTTTGGTTATTACGACAAGAAGAATCCTGGGTCTTATGGGAAGAGAGAAGCAAAAGCTTACCACTCTACAAACTCATATGCAGGACAATTTGGAAAAGAGGGGACTTTCTTTTGGGGTCAAGATATTTGATAAAGAGGAGGCCTTCTTAAAGGCATTAAAGGAATTAAAGCCAGATAACCCTGAAACGAAGAACAACAAAAAAGACAGGGATGAGGCCATAGAATTTATCGAGGCCATAATTGTAAAATAAGGAAAAGATAGATGAGAGAGATAGAGATAGGAAGCTTTGAAGCAGGACAACGGTTGGATAAATTTTTAGAAAAATACATGGATCTTGCTCCAAAAAGCTTTTTCTACAAAATGTTACGCAAAAAGAACATTACATTGAATGGGAAAAAGGCAGAGGGCTCTGAACGCTTAACAGAACAGGATGTGGTGAAACTGTTCTTAGCAGAGGAGACCATTGAAAGTTTTCGAAGTAAAAAAGAAGAAAGTCTTGCCCAGAATGTAGAACAGTCAGAAAAACTTGACATTATATTTGAAAATGAGCATGTCCTCTTAATAAACAAGCCGGCAGGGATGCTATCACAAAAAGCCCAGAAGGAGGATGTATCCCTAGTGGAACATCTCACTTCTTACTTACTTAATCAAGGGGAATTTAAACAGGAGCAGCTTGCCACCTTTAGGCCTGGTATCTGTAACCGCTTAGACCGGAATACCTCTGGTATTATTGTGGCAGGTAAGAGCTTATACGGACTTCAAATGATGAGTAAACAGATAAAAGCCAGAGACCTAGATAAGTATTATTACACCATAGTCAAAGGTGTGATAGAGAAGAAACAGACCATCGATGGGTATCTCGTAAAGCAGCATAACCGCAATAAGGTTATAATTACGAAAGAACAGGTAGAGGATGGAGATTATATCAAAACGGAATATCATCCTATTGCCTCTAATGGAACGTATACATTACTTCGGGTTAAGCTTATTACCGGTCGCTCCCACCAGATTCGTGCCCATCTTCAGAGCATCGGTCATCCGATCATCGGAGATGGTAAATATGGAGATGTGTTGGTGAATAAGGAGATGAAGAAAAAATACAAGCTTCGTAATCAACTCCTACATGCAAGAGAACTTCATTTTGGGGAGATGCCAAGTGAACTGTCTGATATAGCAGATACCAGTTTTTATGCTCCATTTCCTAAGCAGTTTGTGACGATTATAGATGGAGAATTCCATCTTTCTACGAAAGAAATACAATAGAGGGGGGCTAGCATGCCATCTTGGAATTCCAGAGGGTTAAGAGGATCTACATTAGAGGAATTAATTAACCTGACTAACGAAAAATACAGACAAAATGCTCTGGCGCTTATTCAGAAGGTACCAACACCGATTAAGCCAATCCAGATGGATCAGGAGACCAGACGTATTACGTTGGCTTATTTTGAGCAAAAAAGTACAGTGGATTACATCGGAGTGGTACAGGGCATCCCAGTATGCTTTGATGCGAAGGAATGTGCTACAGATACCTTTCCTTTACAGAATGTGCATGAACACCAGGTTAGGTTCATGGAGGAATTTGAAAAACAGAAGGGAGTTGCCTTTCTGCTTATTTACTTCAGCAAACAGAATAGTTTCTATTATCTGCCTTTTAAAGATTTAAAGGTATTCTGGGATAGGGCACAGGCTGGCGGTAGAAAGAGCTTCCTTTGTGAGGAACTTAATAAAGATTATAAGATTCAATCAGCGAGGAATGGATTTGTACACTACTTGGAGGCTTTGAGCAAGGATTTGACGAGCCGAGATTAAGGTGGTACACTAAAAAACAACAATAGGTAACGTCTTAAGGAGGAACGGTTATGAAATTAGGGTTTATAGGTTGCGGGAATATGGCAACTGCTATCATAAAAGGCATTATTGAGAATGGAATGGTTGCTGCATCTGACATTCTGGCTTCAGACGCTTTAGAGGCTGCGCTAAAGAAAGCAGAAGAAATGGGCATCCATACTACTTTAAATAACCAAGAAGTAGTGGCAAAGTCTGATATTGTTGTATTTGCGGTAAAACCACAGTATATTGGTAGTGTCATTGATGAAATTAAGGACGTTATGCCTAGTGAGAAACTTATTATCAGTATTGTAGCCGGCAAGACTATTGACTGGTATGAAAAGAAGTTTGGAAAAGAGATTAAGTTAATCCGTACTATGCCTAATACACCTGCTTTAGTAGGGGAAGGCATGACGGCTGCCTGTAAGAATACAAATGTCACAAAAGAGGAATTAAACGAAGCATTAGAGTTACTACGTTGTTTTGGTAAGGTTCAAGTAGTAGGCGAGAATCTGATGGATGTTGTGGTTGCAGTGAGTGGAAGTTCTCCTGCTTATGTCTTTATGTTTATCGAAGCAATGGCGGATGCTGCCGTTGCAGATGGGATGCCTAGAGCGCAGGCTTATGAATTTGCAGCACAAAGTGTAATGGGCAGTGCCAAGTTAATGTTAGAGACGGGATTACACCCAGGAGTATTAAAGGACATGGTCTGTAGCCCGGGAGGTACCACAATCGAAGCGGTACGTGTATTAGAAGAAAAGGGCATGAGAAGTGCTGTGATAGAAGCTATGAAGGCATGTGCCAGAAAATCGAAAGAATTGTAAAACAGAGTATGCGGGTAAGGATGGGCTTACTCGCATACTTTTTGTAAGTGATAAATTGTGCATGTAAAGTTTCTGTACATAAGATTTTATT
>JAEYRR010000078.1 GCA_023435505.1 Bacillota bacterium
GATGAAGCCAGGCTGCAGAATACCCTTCCTTCTTTCGTTGAATATTATTCGGGCTCTGGTCACCTTGGTAGTATTTCACTCCAGCAAAGAACTCCTTTGGAGTATATTTCGACAGGTCATGAAGCAAGCCCTGCTTATATAATCCAACCTTAAAGCAATGCTTCCTCACCATTCCTCTATGATCATTTATTGTTTTCAAATGCCCGATAAAATTCTGTATAAACATTGCACACTTCTCCTGTTCTTCTAATGTGCTGCCTGAGGAAGCACCTCTTTACTGCAGTCAGTATCTGACTCTTCCTTTTCCTTATGATACAGTATCTTCAAAAAAATCGGAGTAACAACAGAAGAAGTAATAATGAGAAAGATTACCGCAGCAAAATAAACAGAATCCATCAGTCCTACTGCCAACCCTTTCTGACCGACAATAAGAGCCACTTCACCTCTTGTCATCATTCCAACTCCTATACGTAAGGAATCTTTTCCTTTAAATCCACATACTTTTGCCATTAAGCCACAGCCTATAATCTTAGTTATAAGCGCCACGATTACAAACGCTACTGCAAAGACTAGAATGGCAGGTGTAATTCCCTTAATTTCTGTCTTTAACCCAATACTTGCAAAGAAAATTGGTCCGAATAACATATAAGAATTAATATCCAGCTTACGAACTATGTAATCTGAAGATTTTATATTGCAAAGAATCAACCCAGCTACATATGCTCCAGTAATATCTGCAATACCAAAATATTTCTCTGCACAATAGGATAAAGCAAAACATAATGCCAGACCATAAATCGGAAGTCTTTGTCTATGGGGCCATCTTCTATCCATGAGTTTAAATACCAGATACGCCACAAATCCTATTATGATACAAAATACAAAGAATAAACCAGTATTTAAAAGTACATGTATCGGTCTAACTTCAGGATTTTTGAATCCTATCACAAAGGTCAGAACCAAGATACCTATAATATCATCTATTACTGCTGCACTAAGAATTGTTGTTCCTACCAAACCTTTTAGTCTGCCCATTTCTCTTAAGGTAGAAACTGTAATACTTACGGAGGTCGCTGTCATAATAACTCCAATAAATACTGCTCGGTAGAATTCATCAGTACCTGTTGCTGCAAATCCAAAGAAACAGGAGTACAATAAAAATCCTCCAACAAGTGGTACCAATACACCGACACAGGCAATCAATAGCGCTTTGGGACCTGTCTTAACAAGATCCTTTATGTCTGTTTCCATACCTGCCATGAACATAATCATAATAACACCAATCTCGGCCATCTGTACAAGGAACTTACTGGAGTCTACCACACCTAATACATTCGGTCCAATGATTAACCCAGCAATAATCTCTCCTACAACCTGAGGAGCATTTAGCTTACGTGCAAGTAGACCAAAACACTTAGCAGCAATGATTATAATAGCCAGGTCTTTAAAAAACTCATAACTCAAATTCAGTCGCCTCTTCCCAATTCATTATCGGACATAGTATAATCCAATAAATTATAAAAAGCAAGAAAAAACGACGCTAAAATTTGACATCTTTAGTGAATCCCTTAATTAGAATACTGATAATCATAGCTATAGCTTACTGTAATCTTACTAGTTCTTAAATCTACAATGCTTTTTACATTTTTAGAGGAAAAAGTAAAGGTCAATGCCTTTGCTTTATATTTTTTAAGATTTAGCTGAATGTTCTTATAAGATTGTTTTGCTACTAGTTTATTACCAACATATATCGAAATACTGATATTGTTATATCTTTCGACTTTCTTATAGGTAGTTGAATTAACTGCATAACATTTATAAATTAGTTGTCCACCTGAATAGTAAAAGGAAGCATTGGAAAGACTTACTTTTCCTTTTCTCATATAGCGACCATTCTTTATTGGTGTGGTTTCAAATACATTGGATTTAACAGTGACCTTACATTTTAAGGTCTTACCATCCACCTTTGCATAAACATAACAGCTACCCTTCTTCTCCCCTTTCACAATACCATCTTTCACTGTGGCTATCTCTTTATTTGAGCTTTCCCAGGTAACTTTACCGGAACCACCCTTAACTTTTAGAATTCTTTTAAAGCCATTGGTGACATTGATTCCCTCCACACCTTCTCCGCTGCTGTTGACGATACTAGGATCGGTTACCTTTACCTTACAAGTAAGTTTATAGGTTCCGCTAACTGCAGTTATGGTAACTGTACCACTTTTCTTTGCGGTAACTACTCCATTTTTTACTGTAGCAACCTTGCTGTTAGAAGTCTCCCAAGTTACTTTACCCTTTAGATAAAGAACTTTTAAAGTGAAACTTTTGCTTTTTGCTATCACTTTACGAGAACTATTTAAAGCTGGTTTTCTAACACTGACCTTACAACTTACTTTCATAGAACCGTCTTTTAAAGATGCCGTTATGGTACAGGTTCCTGGTCCTTTCGCTGATACCACTCCTCTACTAACTGTAGCTACCTTTGCAGCACTTGTCTTCCAAACAAGCTCTTTATTTACTGCATCTAACGGACTAACAGTTGCGTTAAGTTTAAGCTTGTCCTTTATATTCATGGTATATGTGGTTTTATTTAATGTTATCTTTTCTACAATCTGATTTACTTTAATATGTACAGTAACTGACTTTAGGTCTGTTTTGGTGGTAAATGTTATACTTAACGTCTTTCCTGCATCCTCTTTAGCTGGGTTTAGGTGTAGCGAAGAATCGCTATCATCTTTTGTAATGTTACTTTTCGCAGGATTTCCTTGCTCATCTATAATTGCAATCTCCTCCACCGGTAGTGGATTCACTAAATCCTCTGTTTTAAATACACCGAATTCATATTCTTTTAAAGGTGTAACCTGTGTAATCGCATCCCCTGTAATCGCTTTATCATTTACTTTTACTACTAGCTCGGTTACCCCATCATCTGCTAAAACTGGGGCAGACTGTAGAATAAATAACAAAGCCAGACTGGCTATTACTCCCAAAAAACCACTTACTACTTTCTTTACTGCATTTCTCATAATCTACCTCCTATTTAAGATTAAATTCCTAATTCATAAAGCTTCCCCTTCTCTATAAACCCACTTTTATGATATGTACCATTGGATGGCGGATAGGCGGCATCTGCATAAACCATAGCAGTTCTGCCCTCTTTATAAATACTGGAAGCAAGTTCATGCATCAGCATACACCCATAACCCTTCCTCCTCATAACTGGATGGGTATATACTCTGTTAATTCTGGCTTGATTTGGTAAACGGTGTGCCACAAAAGCAAGAGAGACTATTCTTTGATCCGGATTCAGCCATACATAGGTATTGCCTGAGCTAACCATCCATGCAGCCTCCTTCTTTAAGTCAGTGACACTGACACCCAGATGCTCCATCTCATTAATATCTCTAGCCCGAAATTCTGCCACCTTCTGCACCATAGACAGATTAGCCTGCTCCATATGGCCTCTTTTTTCTAAAGGTAACTCCGTAGGACTCCATCCATATGCCACCATTTCCGTAATGATTCTGCACTTTTCATGAAGGATACTCTCCACAACCGACTTCATATATGCCGATATTTCCGGCTTTACCATTAAGGTGGTGAAACTTTTCCAATTAAACTGGGTAGTAAGACATTCTGTTAATGAGACTAGTTCTTCTTCCGTCACTTGGTCATGTGTCCATATCCAGATTGGCGTTTTAAAGTTTGCCTGACAGACAACCACATGCTTCTGATCCGTGTATATTCTTGCACTTTCATGCTCTGAAGCTAAAGACAGCAGATTAAACCTTATCTCGTCCTCTATATACAGATTCCGGTTCAGATGAGCCACCTGCTTGATTTGCCCCATACGTTCTCCCCCTTCTACCAAAGAGCCCCCTACATATCCCTTATTTTAAAGAATCGAGTAGGTACCCTACTCGATCCTAGTTGCATCTTCCCTAATGACTTTGGCGTCTATCTGATGTCTTTAAAATGAAATTGTCTTCGTCCTTCTGCATAATCCGCTACGATATGTCCGTCTCCGAATAATTTATATTTATAAGTTACTAAACCGTCCAAGCCAACAGGACCTCTTGCATGAAGTTTTCCTGTGCTGACCCCGACTTCAGCACCAAAGCCATAGCGGAAACCATCTGCAAATCTTGTGGAACAATTCTGATATACCCCTGCTGAATCCACTAACATCATAAAATGCTTTGCTGCTTCTTTATCCTCTGTCAGTATGCAGTCTGTATGGTGAGAGCCATATCGGTTTATATGATCGATGGCCTCCTCCATATCCTTTACTAACTTGATGGAGATAATATAATCCAGATACTCTGTGGCAAAATCCTCTTCTGTTGCAGGATTACAGGAAATGATGTCCTGTACTTCCTTCGTTCCGCGAATCTCCACATTCTTAGCCTCCAAGGCCTCTTTTAATTGTGGTAACAGCTTAGAGGCAACAGCTTCATGTACAAGAAGAGTCTCTGCTGCATTACAAACTGCTACGTACTGGGTCTTGGCATCTACAATAATGTCAATAGACTTCTTAATATCGGCATCCTTATCTGCATATATATGACAAATTCCGTCTGCATGACCCATAACTGGGATCTTCGAATGATCCATAATGTAACGTACAAAGCTATTAGAACCTCTAGGTATAATCAAATCTACAGACTCATGACAGGATAGCAATTCATTAATCTCTTCTCTAGCCTCTACCTGGAAGAGGGAAGCCTCTGGCATACCAGCTTTAACCGCTGCTTCATATATGGTGTTGAATAGGACCTTATTGGTTTTTAGAGCCTCACTACCACCCTTTAATATAGCGCAGTTACCACTCTTAATACAAAGGCCAGAGATCTGCACCATAGCGTCTGGTCTTGCCTCAAATATTACGCCAATCACACCGATTGGACAGGTTTCTTTGACTAATGTCAAGCCCTGATCTAGTTCTCGTTCAAACTGTACCTTACCAACAGGGTCAGAAAGGTTTATAAGCTCATGAAGTCCGGATACCACATCCTCTAACTTCTTCTCATCAAATTTTAAACGTTTCAGTATTGGAGCAGCTATTCCTGCTTCTTTCGCCGCTTCCATATCCTCTACATTGGCCGTGAGAATATTTTCTTTATTAGCCAAAAGGGCCTCGGCTATGGCTAAAAGAGCAGCATCCCGTTGTGCTTTTGTGGTTGCTGCAAGCTTTGAACTGTCTAATTTCATTCTTCTTGCCTGTTCACTTATATTCATATGCCATGTCTCCTTCTTTACTTAATTTTTCCTATTATACTCTAAATAGTTTCTTTGTTCAAGAATTCCGTTACTCTTTTTCTATTATAACAGAAGCTAAAGATTATGAGAAATGTTTTTATAAAGTAACGAAAAAAGCGGCAGGGCATAAGCCCTGCCGTCATTTAATACTATAAGCGTTTTAGCCTCTATTCTGTGCCTCTACTAAGCTACCTCCGCAGTACAACTTTCTAAGCTTTGGTTTTTCAATCTTCCCGGTTGGATTACGTGGAATTTCTGCAAATATGATCTTATGAGGTCTCTTATAACGAGGTAGCTTCTGACAGAACGCCATTATCTTCTCCTCTGTGGTCTCTTTCTCAGGTTTCAGTTCTATAATTGCTGCTGCAATCTCACCTAGACGAGAATCTGGAAGACCTATAACAGCTACATCATGCACCACAGGATTCGTACGGATAAAGTCCTCGATTTGAACTGGATACAGATTCTCTCCGCCACTGATAATGACATCCTTCTTTCGGTCTACTAGGAAGATAAATCCATCCTCATCCTCTCTGGCCATATCACCGGTATATAACCATCCGTCTTCTAAGACTTCCTTAGTTGCCTTCTCATCATTATAGTAGCAGATCATAACTCCCGGTCCCTTTACCGCAAGTTCTCCAATGCTCCCCTGCTCCACGGTCTTATGATGCTCATCTACAATCTTTGTCTCCCAGCCAAAGCCAGGTTTTCCAATTGCTCCAACTTTATGGATGTTCTCTACTCCAAGGTGTACGCAGCCAGGTCCTATCGATTCACTTAGTCCATAGTTGGTGTCATACTGATGGTTTGGAAAAAACATTCTCCAGTGATTAATAAGGCTCGGAGGCACCGGCTGTGCTCCAATATGCATCAGCCTCCATTGCTCCAATTGGTACTTACTAAGGTCTATTTTTTTGCTATCTATCGCTTCTAATATGTCCTGGGCCCAAGGTACCAGTAACCAGACAATGGTACACTGTTCTTTAGATACGGTATCCAGAATGATATCCGGTTTGGTTCCTCTTAGTAGCACAGACTTGCCACCTGAAAGCAGACTGCCAAACCAGTGCATCTTTGCTCCTGTATGATATAATGGTGGAATACAAAGAAATACATCGTCGCTGGTCTGTCCATGATGATTCTGCTCAACCATACAAGAATGCATAAGGCTGG
>JAEYRR010000323.1 GCA_023435505.1 Bacillota bacterium
TCATGAGATTATTGATAGCACTGGCAATGCTCCTCTGGGCGTTCAGTTTGCTTCCTATCTGATTCAGGATTTACCTGATTTTGCATCCTATATTAATCTTTTCCGTATCTTTCAACATATCACTCGAACGGATACGCAGGAATTAACAGAAACTCTGATGAAACACCTTGAAAAAATGTTTGTCTGCAAGCAAGAGCTACAACATTTTCATGAGACAAAATGTATCATCTATCTGCTGGAGATGTTTATAGATTTTGCTCGTTATATACAAGAACATATCAACACTGACAATCATCCAAAGATTATGAAAACCCTCGACAAAATCAATGATGCCTGTAGCTATATCATTGCCCACTGCCAGCAGGAGCTGACCTTAGATACGGTTGCTAACTATGTAGGGTTTAATTCCAGTTATTTTTCCCGTATGTTCAAGCAGGCAACCGGGTATAACTATGTAGAATATCTGAATCTGCAACGTGTTAATGCAGCGCAACTTCTACTGACTGATTCCAACATTTATATTACAGAGGTCGCTTTTAGTGCTGGTTTCAAAAGCCTCTCCAGTTTCAACCGGGTATTTCGGCAATACCGGGGCTGTAGTCCAAGGGAATACCGAAGATACTATTATTCGTAAGTTTATAACCTGGTTCGGATGGAAGCTGCAATCTCCTGAGAATACTTCTTAACCCGTTCAGAGTCTGTCCAGCCAAAGCCATCCCCTTCATATCGTGGGAAGATATGCATATGATAATGTCCAATTTCATTACAGGCTCCCCCATTTTGCATGATGGTATAGCCATATGGAGAGAAGGTAGCTTTGATAGCCTGTAACAGCTTTCTGGATACCGCAGTAAGGTGTAAAAGCAGTTCTTCCGGCATCTCATCTGCATCCAGATAATGCTCCTTTGGAATTAGTAGTACATGACCCGTATTAATTGGATCATAATCTAAAAAAGCCATGGTCTTTTCGTCTTCATAAACGATATACGGCTCAATCTCACCTTGTACTATTTTGCAGAATTCACACATGTAAAAACTCCCTTCCTCTACCTTTATTTTCTCCTTGGTTGTGTTAGTCGAATTAGAGGTGTAAAAACCTAAATCCGATAGTTAATTTTCTTTCTATCACAATTCCTTACTAATGTATCTTTCCAATAAAAACTTTGCTACTCCATTCCCATCATTACTTTCAATGACTCCGGTTGCAATTGCTTTCAGTTCTTCTACTGCATTGGCTACCGCATAGGCTTCCTCCGAAATCTGAAACAGAGGGATATCATTGATGGCATCTCCAAATGAAACCACTTTATCACAGTTTAATAGTTTCTTTAAGGTCTTAACGCCTTCCGCTTTTGTTGCTTTCCTAGGCATAATCTCGCACCAAAATTCTGGCCGGCCAAGTTCTTTTTGAATCGTGCAGGTATAGCGTTCATCCTTGGATAATATGTGATGTATAGGCGCAAATTGCTCTTCTTCTCCGATGCAGGTAAAATAAAAGACATTTCCAAGATACAGCTCTGTCTCCTCTTTTAAAGGACGAAGTCTTCTGTCTCCTTGACGAAGGCTAAGATAGTGACGGATTCCCACATTTTCCTCTGCTGTGAGCCAGGATACCTTCTCTTCTTCATTAATAAAGCTGTACACTAGGGGAGATACGTTATGAGCCTTTAAAACCTTAGATACATCCTCTGTTTCCTTGGGAGTAAAGCTATTAAAGGCCAGTACCTTGCCATCTGAAGCATCAAAGAGTATCGCTCCATTATACGCAATTATAGGAATCTTCGTGGATAATCCCTTTGTTACTACAGAAGCAGAGCATAAAGATCTAGCCGTAGCATAGGTAAAATGCATGCCTCTGTCTACTAGCTCATTAATCGTTTTACTGGTAAATGGACTAATATGGCTGTCAGAATTAAGTAAGGTCCCATCCAGATCAGTCACATAAAGTGTTTTCATAGAAACCTCCCTATCTTTCCATCCATTCTCTCTTTAAAATACCGTATTCATATGTATCCAGCCAAATAGGCTGACCTTCCTTGTCGCATTTAAAATAGACATTCTCTAAAAGAGTCCCTTCTCTTCGCATCCCTAATCGCTCTAAAAGATGCCAGGAAGGCTCATTGCGTGGTGAACACATGGCAATCACTCTTCTCGCACCCCAATCTCTAAATGCTCTGTTAATCAGCTCTTTCGCTGCTTCTGTGGCGTAGCCCTTGCCTTGGTATTTGGCATTGAATACATAGCCAAGCTCCCAGGTATCAAAATCACCTTTATTCAGATAGATATTACCGATTACTTTTCCATTATCCTTAAGGCAAACGGCATAGAAGCATTCCATGCCAGAACGGTTCTTCGCTTCTTCTATGGCTTGTTCTCTTGTATATGGATCATATGGTTCAAAGGCAACTACTTGAGGATCAGAAAGATACTCAAAAAGGTCCTCCCCATCCCCTTCCTTAAACCGACGAATACTTAATCTACTTGTCTCTATGGGCTTTATCCTATTAATCCCTGTAAATTCCTTCTGGATATATAAATGTTCCTTCTTTCCTATACATTGATTTGCCTCAAAATCCAGCTCAATGATATATGGCATCCAGTCCACCATCCGAAAGAAGGAGTCACTGTTATAGGTTCTATCATAATACTGCAAAATGCTACTAAGAGCTGTTCCATGGGTCCCAATGACGATATTCATATCCCCATCGTCTGCTTCCTCACACTCCTTAAGGATTGTGAGGAGGGCTTTCATATTGCGCTCCTGTACCATTCCAATGGATTCTCCTCCTTCTTCATGGAAGGAAAAATCAGCCCATCGCTTTTCTATCATTCCAGGTTTTCCGCCATCGGTACCATTTGCTCTTTCCCGAAGGCCTTCCAAAAGAATAATCTCCTTATGGTGATTGGCTGCGGTATCTGCTATGGTATCGATACTTCTCTTATAAGGACTACAGTAAAAACGTGTAATCTCCATCTCCTTAAAGAATTCTACTACTTGCTTCGCATCTTCCTTACCCTCCGGTGTCAAGGGACGGGATCTATCATCCTTCCACCCATACTCCGGCTGTGCATGACGCACAAAATATACTTTAATCACCTTAACTCTCTCCTATACTATTAACCTAGTGTTTCTTTTTAAGTGCTTTTCCAGTCATCTGCTCTACCGTCAACTTCAATACAGTAGTTTCTGCGATGAACTCCTGGTTATAGGAAAACTCCTCCTGATGGTAATGACTCATCAGGATATCCAAGGCTTCCTTCTTCTGATCATCCTCTGTAATGATTTCTATGAGTCCTCTGCCTATGACACTTTCAAATTCCATGGTACAGTTTCCCATATCCTCCTCCATCACTAGGCGATGACCGCAGTCCATCTCAAAGCTGGCTCGGTTGTCCTTCTTTATCAGTTCATATTTGGTACCTTGAGTAGCCCCATGAAAATACAGCACAACTCTTCCCTGATTAACCTGCATGCCGAAATTAAGAGGTAGTATATAAGGATATCCGTCTGCATTAAGAGCCAACCGACAAACGTCGCATTTCCTTATTACCTCTATCAGCTTGTCTGTTTCTTTAATCTCTCTGTCACTTCTTCTCATATTAATCTCCCTTCACTTATATTATCTCGATAATATCATAGGGAATTTTAACCAGATTACTATTGATAAGTGTACTCTATCCTAATTCATATTGCAAATACATCTTAAGCATTACTCCCACTTAAAGAATCTAATCCCAACAAAAAGACATATTACCGTCAGAGCAGCAAGCATAAAGATAGGAAAAAGAATATTCTCCACGGTTAGCCCTAGGGTAGCTGCTTTTAAGACCTTAATCCCCTGAGTAAGGGGCATGACATCCACCACCTTTTGCATGGATGAAGGCATTACTTCATACGGTAGAGTCGCACCTGAGAAGATTAACATCGGAAAATACAGCACACTTGCCAGTATCCCTGCTATCTTGGCGTTTTTTGCAATTCCCCCCACCATCAATCCTATGGAAAATAGTGAGCATAGAACTAAGAGCCATCCTAACAGGAATAGAAAGATACTTCCCTGAAGACGCACTTCAAAAATGAATGTCGCAATCACAGCTAAAGTGAGGAGGGATACTAACGCATATAGGAAGTAAATGCTTACTTGAACCAATAAAAGTACGGTTGGCTTTACCGGTGTTACTTTAAATCTCTTTAGAATCTTTTTTTCCCGGTAATCGGAGATCACCAAAGGTAACCCCATAACTCCACCGGCACAGATTGCAACTGAGACAAGGGCTCCAAAAG
>JAEYRR010000041.1 GCA_023435505.1 Bacillota bacterium
CCATTAATGGAAGCAACGATTTCTTCCATGCGTCCGCATTTGTGGGAAGAATATCAGAACCTGGTAGAACAGTATAAAAGCGAAGGTTGGGGAATCTATGATGACTCTCCAGATTTAGATAGAGCAATTGCAATAAGTGATGGGTATTATGGGGATCCCAGCAGCATAGTGGAACTATGCATCAAGGTTGGTATTCCGGTAATGTTACAGAATGTAGGTGTACTTAGTAATAAAATAGCGAATGAGGTGAATTAGGTGGATTACATAATAGTGCAAGCAGGAGGTAAAGGAACCAGACTAGATTATTTGACAAGAAATAAGCCGAAAGCGTTGGTGCCAGTTGAGAATCTCCCTATGATTTTTCATTTATTCCGTAAGTATCCGGATAAAAGGTTTGTCATTATAGTAGATTATAAAAAAGAAGTTATGAGAGAGTACTTATCCGCTTTTGCAGAGGTTAAGTATCACATCGTGGAAGCGAATGGTACAGGTACTTGTGGCGGTGTGAAACAGGCAATTGAACTGATTCCAGAGCATGAAGCATTCATGTTGGTATGGTCTGACTTAATCCTGCCGGAAGGCTTTGAATTACCAAAAGAGTATCAGATGGGTGAGCGCCCAGAGAATAATTATGTAGGAATTTCACAGACGTTCCCATGTAGATGGAAATATGAAGATGGAAAGTTTGTGGAAGAACGTTCGACAGCTCTTGGGGTTGCAGGCTTCTTTCTATTTAGTAATAAGCAAGAATTAATGAATGTGCCACAAAGCGGCGAACTTGTCCGCTGGATGGGACAGCAAGGAATGCATTTTGAAGAGGTTGGTTTAGCAGGGACAAAGGAATTTGGTTTGTTGGAGGAGTATCAGAAACTGAAACAGGCAAAGTGCAGACCATTTAACAGGATTACGGTGGATGGAGAGATATTAATAAAGGAACCTGTAGATTTGCAGGGGGAAGGACTTGCTAAGCTTGAATGCTCCTGGTACGACAAGGCTAGGAGTTTAGATATCTCTGTTCTTCCAAAGATCTATAAAACTTCACCACTTCACATGGAATTTATTAAAGGGAAGAATATATATGATGGCGATTATAGCCAGACAGATAAAAGATATATTCTAGAATCCTTAGTCAAAGCATTAGATAAATTACATGATTCAGAGTTGGTCCCTTCTGATTCTTTTAGTATAAAGGAAGCTTACTATACCAAGACTATGGAGCGCTTAGCTAAAATTGAAGACCTTGTACCTTTTGCAAGAGAAAAAGAGATAGTGATTAACGGGAAAAGATGTAGAAATGTATACTACCAAAAAAGAGAGTTGGAAAAGAAACTGGAACAGCTACAATGTGACAGTTTTGCCTTCATTCATGGCGATTGTACCTTTTCTAATATGATGGTGCGGGATAATGGGGACCCTGTGCTAATCGATCCAAGAGGATATTTTGGGTTTACGAACTTATATGGAGATATCAGATATGATTGGGCAAAGATGTATTACTCCATAATAGGTAATTATGATCAATTTAATTTAAAAAGATTTAGACTAGAGATTGGTACCACACCTGAGGAAGGAGTCAGGTTATCCATAGACTCCAACCACTGGGAAGACATGGAACAGGTATTTTTTGAATTAACAGGTGCTGATCCATATGAGATTAAGTTACTACATGCTGTTATATGGTTATCCTTAACCACCTACGCATGGGAAGATTATGATTCGATTTGTGGGGCTTTTTATAATGGACTTTACTATCTGGAGGATGTGTTATGATTTCATATTTTGAAAAACAATTAGAAGAATTTGACCACTCTATTCATTCCCTAGATGAAAAAGAGTTTAAACGATGGGTAGATGAAGCGGTGGAAACATTACAGTCAGGTCATAAGATCATTGCTTCTGGCTTAGGTAAGAATGTTCCCATTTGTGATAAGTTTGTTGGTTCTATGAACTCTATGGGACTAGATGCTTATTTTCTACATACGAATTCTGCAGTACATGGGGATATGGGCATTGTAAAAGATGGAGATATGGTAATTGTTCTAACCAAAAGTGGGGAAACCAGTGAATCCATCTATCTAGCAAGATTGTTGAAAGAGCGAAAGGTTAAGGTGTGGCTACTTACGTTTGCGGCAGAAAGTACATTAACGAAGGAGATTCCAAATCATATTATCCTTGATTTAATGGATGAAGGGGACATGTGGAATATAATGCCGAATAATTCAACTACGATTAATCTCATTATCCTACAGGGCTTAGCAATGATGATTGCTAAGAGGTTAGAACTACCAATTGAGCAATTTAAAAGAAACCATCCAGGCGGGGCTATAGGAGTACAGTTAAAAGATGTTTAAAAATGTATTACAGGTAGTGGCCGGCTATATGATATGGCGTAGATTAAAGCTTATCGAACATATTAATTACAAAAAAATAGTACTAGTTCTAACAGGCGAAAATGAAAAGATTGATGAGTATGCACTAATACATCTGGATGATGTGATGAAGAGAACTTATGCGGAAAGTGCATTAATTCTTTCCACTGAGCAAGCCAGACTAGACAAAATAAACGCATATAGTTTTTCACATTGCATAAAGACCAGATTAATTACCAATAGACAACTGAACCTTATTTTTAAGTGGTATTGTCTGGATAGTTATTTTGTTAATCTGATTTTTACGTACACACAGACACCAAAGGATAATTTGTTAGATAAATATATGCAAGAGACAGAGGTAAATACAGAAGATGCTGTGTGTTTAGGATTATATAAATTGAGAAGGGTACCTTCAAATGAACAAACAGGAGGTGTCAATCATGTATATGGCTGAGCTGGATTCTGTTGAAAAAAAAATAAGGCGATTGCATACAAATAAAGCATTATCTAACAAAAAGATATTTCTTTTTGGAGCCTGTGAAAATACCAGACAGATTATCCGAATCTTAAGAGAATTAGGGTATGAACCCCAACAGATTATAGACAATGATAGCAATAAACAACATAGTTACTGCTCCCGGATTAAGGTACTGTCTGTTGACGAAGCAATTCAACGTGTAGATTCTGATGCAATCTTTCTAATTTATTCATCATTTTGGAGAGAAATGATATATCAGTTAGAGAATAAAGGGTATGGTCCTAAACAGATATATAATTTGGTAGGTCGTGAAAAATCAGTGATAGAATGTTTTTTTAACTGCTATAGAGGAAAGCTGGTTCATAAAAGATTAAAGCGCAAATATGGGGATCTACCGATCTTTCTTTGCCCTTATACAGGAACAGGAGATATCTATCTTATAGGGACCTTCTGGAAACAGTATATAGAGAAACATAATATAGACGATTATATTTTTCTTGTGATCAGTGGTGCATGTAAGAAAGTTGCATCACTATTTGAGATTAAGAATGTAGAATTACTAAGAAATCAAAAAGAAAGTAGTTATCTCATTAGTTATTATGCCTTATGCCCTGAAGCTATACAGTTAAAGCTGTTGAACGATGGCTGGGCACAATTACACACCAATCCGTCAGAATGGTTTCGAGGGTATAAAGGATTATATTTTACTGAACTATTTAGAAAATTTGTATTTGAACTACCAGATACTTGTGAGCCTGAGCATCCTATGGTAGAGGACGAGGAGGAAGAAATATCTAAGCTTTTTAATCAGTATGGACTGGTAGCAGGGAAAACGGTAGTATTGTCTCCCTATTCCAATACGTTAGCGGATTTACCAGATTGTTTCTGGGTAAAAATAGCGAAAGAGCTTCAAAAAAGAGGATATACCGTATGTACGAATAGCAGTGGGAAGACAGAACCGGCAATTGAGGGAACAGAGGCACTGTTCTTTCCTCTGAACATTGCTAGACAATTTCTTGATAAGGCAGGATGGTTCATTGGAGTGAGAAGTGGATTCTGTGATGTCATTAGTGGTTCATCTGCAAAGAAAATTATATTATATGACGGTGGTAACCGGTTTTACAATTGTTCTGCATATGAGTACTTTAGTTTGAATGGCATGGGACTATGTGAGGATGCAGTAGAAGTGATTTATGATAATCGAGATTTAGAAAAATCTTTAGAAACCATTTTAGAAAATTGTAAGAATGGAGAATATTAGTATGTCAGACAAAAGAAAAAAGTATCACCTTATTAATGAACTACCACATATCTATGAATTAGAAGATATGATGGAATTCTGTAAAAAATTCAAAAAAATCTATATATATGGAAAAGGAATACAACAGGAGTATCTTCTTAAATACTTTGATATGTGTGATGTTGTAATTGAGGGCTTCGTTGTAACAAAAAAGAAGGCCCAGGATGATGAATGTTTTAGTTATCGTAGAATATCTGTTGTTGAGTTTATGGAAATCAAAGATGATGAAGATACTGGTGTGATTGTTGGATTGGCAGATAAGTATTACCATCAGATTATTCCAATGTTTAGACAATGTAATTATGATAATTATTTTCTGATGACGGAATATAATAAACGGGCGATTGCTTATCAGGTTACACCAAGAAAAATTGAGGAAATGACGTTTGAAGTAAGCCTCGTAGATCATTGTAATCTTTCCTGTCAGATGTGTGATCACTACTCACAGCTTTCTGATAAGTGGTATGTGGATATGAAGCAGTTCGAAAATGATATGATCCGTATGGGAGAGATTTTTAATCATAAAATTGCCGCTATATCTTTACTTGGGGGAGAGCCTACGCTTCATCCTCAAATTATAGATTGTATGAGGATTACCCGTGAACAGTTCCCTGAGGCAGAGGTTATTGTGTTAACCAATGGAACATTGCTTATGCAGTTGGAACACTCTGAGCAAGGTAATTTCTGGGAAGCGTGTAAAAACTATAACATACATATCACGGTTACAGTTTATCCAATTAAGATTGATTTTGAGGGAATCGAAAAGAAAGCGGCTGAATATGGTGTACCTTTGGCGATGTCTTCCGACATACATGCCAAAAATCTTACTAAAATAGTTAAAATATCAGATAAACATACCTTAGATCTGAAAGGACAGGTGGATAAGTTCTATTGTGTGAACTGTCTGTATTATAATAAATTCTGTGTGCTTAAGGATGGCAGATTATATATGTGTCCAATCGCTGCCCATAGTAATATCTTTAATACTAGATTTAATCAGAACCTAGAAATAACCAACGACGACTATCTTGACATCTATAAGATTCAGAG
>JAEYRR010000127.1 GCA_023435505.1 Bacillota bacterium
GGACAAACGTATGGTAAGAAATGCAGCAAAACGCATCTATTTGATCCTTATTTTGATTTTCCTCTATGCCCCTATCTTAACCTTAGTGGTATTGTCTTTTAATTCCTCTAAGTCCCGTGCAAAATGGGGTGGCTTTACCTTACACTGGTACAAGGAATTATTCCAGAATGAGGACATCTTGAATGCATTATACACCACGCTAATTTTAGCATTTTTATCAGCTTTCATTGCTGTAATTATCGGAACTATGGCTTCCATTGCCATGAATGCCATGAAAAAGACACCTAGAATGATAATGACAGCAGTGACCAATATACCTATGCTGAATGCAGATATCGTAACCGGTATCTCCTTGATGCTTTTATTTATCGGAATTAACACTGTGCTACGTATTAATTTTGAGCTTGGATTTACTACAGTTCTGCTTTCTCACATTACATTTAATATTCCTTATGTGATTTTAAGTGTTATGCCGAAACTGAAACAGACGAATAAGAGCACCTATGAAGCAGCCTTAGACTTGGGGGCCTCTCCATTGTATGCTTTTTGGAAGGTCATTCTACCTGATATCTTTCCAGGTATCCTATCCGGATTTTTACTTGCTTTTACCATGTCTCTTGATGATTTCATCATCACCCATTTTACAAAAGGACCTGGAGTGGATACCTTATCTACCATGATATATGCGGAGGTACGTAAGGGAATAAAGCCAGAAATGTATGCACTGTC
Organism: Bacillota bacterium; assembly: GCA_023435505.1. Classification (GTDB taxonomy): domain Bacteria; phylum Bacillota; class Clostridia; order Lachnospirales; family Lachnospiraceae; genus KM106-2. Next base: position 730 of record JAEYRR010000127.1, read on the forward strand.
AACCTTGATGTTTGTGGCTGTAATTATTCTGCTTGTGTTGATTAACCGTAAGCCATCCAGAAAGGAGTTAAGACAGTGAAGAAGAATGTTACAAGAATGATAGTAATTTCTTTAGTGATGACAATGATACTTTCTTCTTTGACAGCATGTGGTTCTCCTATCTCAGGATTTAATAAGACTTATGACCTCTATATCTATAATTGGGGGGAATATATCGATCCTGATGTTCTTGATCTATTTGAGGAGGAGACCGGCTACACAGTCAGTTATGATGAGTTTGAGACAAATGAAGCTATGTATCCTAAGGTTGCCAATAGCGCTGTTAGTTATGATGTCATCTGTCCATCAGACTATATGATCGAACGTCTGATTCAGGAAGACTTACTGGCAGAGATTAATTTTGATAATATTCCTAATCTAAAATATATTGGAAAAGAGTATCTGGAAAAGTCTAAAAGTTTTGATCCAGAAAATAAATATTCTGTCCCTTATTGCTGGGGAACTGTTGGAATTCTTTATAATACCACTATGGTGGATGAGAAGATTGACAGTTGGTCTGTTATCTTTGATGAAAAATATAAAGATGAGATTCTTATGATCGATAGTGTAAGAGATGCTATGGGAATCGCTCTTAAATATCAGGGCCACTCTTTAAATTCTACCAATGAAGAGGAATTAGAGGAAGCCAAGGAACTGCTGATTCAGCAGAAGCCTTTGGTGCAGGCTTATGTGGTAGATCAGGTTCGAGATAAAATGATTGGTGGGGAAGCGGCCCTTGGAGTAATCTATTCAGGAGAAGCCATTTACACCAAGGAAGAGAACGAAGACCTGGAATATGTAGTACCAAAGGAAGGGTCCAATGTATGGATTGACTCCTGGGTAATTCCTAAAAACTCCAAGCATAAAGAAGCGGCGGAAGCATTTATTAACTTCCTATGCCGTCCGGATATAGCCCTTATGAACTTTGACTATATCGGCTATTCTACTCCAAATACGGAGGCAAGGAATATGATTGAGGACGAAGAACTTAAGAATAATGAAACGGCATTCCCTGGATTAGAGATCACCTCAAGGTGTGAGACCTTCAAATACTTGGGGAAAGAGATGGATGATTTATACTACAGTAAGTGGAAAGACTTAAAGAGTGAATAGAGGAAAAAAGGCGTCGTTTGGTACGACGCCTTTTTTCTCTTTAGATTCTATTTTTTATAGAAATTAATTATTCTATCCATCCGGGAACTCATATTGGCAAATAGGAGATCTACAATAGTTAAAGCAACCATGGATTCTACCACCACAACAGCTCTTGGTACAATAATAGGATCATGTCGTCCTTTTATGTTAATCTGTATATTCTCACCCTGACGATTTACGGTATCCTGAGTCGAATAGATACTTGGAGTTGGCTTTACGGCAGCTCGGATTATGAGCTCAGACCCATCGCTGATTCCACCTAGGACTCCACCACTATGATTGGTCCTTTTTACAATTCTTCCAGTAGATGTAGCCATAAACCCATCATTGTTCTCAGAACCATGTTTTCCGGCAACCATAAAGCCGTCTCCAATCTCCACACCCTTTATAGCTCCAATGGACATAATTGCCTTAGCCAGATTGGCATCCAGTTTATCAAATACTGGTTCTCCAATACCTGTAGGCATTCCGCTTACAATGCATTCAATTAGACCACCGGTAGAGTCTAACTGTCTGATCTGTTCTTCTAGATAGTCAACCGCTTTTTTGGCAGCTAGAGCATCTGGCATAACAGTAGGGTTCTTTAAAATCTCTTCTTTATTAAAATTCTTATAATCTATGGAAATAGGGCCAATCGCTTTCGTATAAGTAAGGATATTAATTCCCAACGCCTTAAGAATCTCACAGGCAATTGCACCGCCAGCCACCCGCCCAATGGTTTCTCTACCAGAGGAACGACCTCCGCCGCGGTAATCTCTAAAACCGTATTTTTCATCAAAAGTAAAGTCTGCATGGCCGGGACGATAGGAGCTAGCAATCTCACTATAGTCACCAGAACGTTCATTTTCGTTGCGGACAAGCATAGAGATAGATGTACCAGTAGTTTTTCCTTCAAATACACCAGAGAGAATCTCAACTGAGTCTGATTCTTTTCTTTGAGTAGAAAGTCGACTGGTACCGGGCTTTCTTCGGTCAAGATAGCCTTGTATTATCTCTTCATTTATTGTTAATCCTGCAGGACAGCCGTCCACAACAACACCTACACCCTTGCCATGGGACTCTCCCCAGGTGGTAATGGTAAACTGTTTTCCAAAACTAGATCCCATAACTTCCTCCCGTTGTCATTTTTTTTCATTATAACTGAATTGATAGATAGGTGCAAGCAATAGGACATTTCAAAGATGATATACATATAATAACATATCAAACTAAGGACGCTTAGAAAGGATGAAATACTATGTCCAGAGAGGATTATGAAATGATAAAACGAATGAGTGATCTGCAGCATAGAGGGAACCATGGAAAATACAGAGAAAATGATGAACTGATTATTGAGGAAAATACCATATACGAGTTAGATTTAGAATGCTATGAAAATATGTTAAGGGAGAAAAGCAGGTATTTATTAAAAGAGAGTGAGAGAAAAAGTTCTCATAATTAAAGATAGATGCGATAAAACAACAGAGAGAGCCATATAATGACTCTCTCTGTTGTTTCTGCCTATAGTATTTTAGCAGCCACAACCGCCGAAGCCGTTGCCACCACAGCAGAAGAGTAGGATGATAATCCAGATCCAGCTACCGCATCCGTTTTCAGATCCGCCACAGCCACAGCCGCCGCCAAAACCGAAACCATTTCCGCCACCACAGCAGCAGAGCAATAAGATAATAATTATCCAACTGCATCCACCTTCATTATTTCCACATCCGGAATTTCCTCCACAGCCACAGCCGCAGTTTGCTGTTGTTAATTCGCTCATTATATGATCCTCCTAATTAGGTTTACATCATATCATATGCAATAGGCTTGTTTTGGGTACCCATCCAATCATTCATATTTCTAGGAAAGATATAAAAGAGGAGTGCCTCATAAAAATGAAGCACTCCCCAAATCTCTTTTGTAGTAGATTAGGAACTAGCAGCCACAACCGCCGAAGCCGTTCCCGCCGCAGCAGCAGAGAAGAATGATAATCCAAATCCAGCTACCACATCCGTTGTCAGAGCCACAGCCACCGCCAAAGCCAAAACCATTTCCGCCACCACAGCAGCATAAGAGCAGGAGAATGATTATTATCCAGCTACAGCCTCCATTTCCATTGCTACAGTCGTTTCCACAAGAAGCAGATGATAAATCGCTCATTAAAGTTCCTCCTAAAATCTTCTACATTGCAATGTATGCTACCATGCTTGGACAATAGTATACATTTTTAAAATTTTAGGAGAATACTTTCATTTTCTTTTTTTTGCTACCACAACAAAACGCTTAGTAGTATTTAGATCGTATTCTGCGCATGTAGATAAGGTAATCAGTTGATCTCCCCATTGTGCAGAAATACCGGTATCATAGAGAGAGAGAGTTTGAATTCCTGCCAGATATTTATTAAACTCCTTTTCATTGGAGACATTATAATAGTTATAGTACAGGAAATCAGGGATATTCTCCGTGCTCTCTATATCAAAAGGAAATACCGCCAGAATATCATAGGTTCCTATTTCATAGATGGAGTCAAAGCGAATTACAGGATGAGCCAGGTAGTAGGATTCCAGTTTATAATTCATAAGATCATGAAACATGGTACCTATTTTCATATTATGGCCATATAAAATAAGATTGGAAGAGACTTTCTTTTCGAAGAAATTGCTCCTTCCATCTATAAAGATACAACCAGGACGGGAGCCTGTCTTGCCTTGAAAGTCAGTATGTAAGTAAGTAGTATTATCGTCTTTTGTATACATAACAGGATAATCAATCTTAGTGCCTGGAATTGTAATCCAGCCAGCTAAGTCATTGTTCTCTTTGTAAAGCTCTCTATAAGGAGTTAATATTTTACTTTCGTCTATTTCCATCTTAGTATTACTGCCTTCAGGTAAAAGGTCAAGGCTTAATGGAAGCGATGGTGAAGCTGTTGGAAGTGGATCTATGCTTGAGGTCCTAGGCGATAACATTTCATCCGTTATTTTTTCAGTCTCCTCTTTTTCTTGGGTCAGGTTATCTACTAATCTCTCAGCTTCGTAATTATTATAATAATACTGGATTAGTTTATAAGCACTGATAAAGAATATACTTAATAAAACAGCATAAATCACAATATAGTATTTGGGAAGAGGTGGCTTTTTTTGATTATCATGTTTACGGAACATATACTACCATCCTTTATATAGAGCATTTTAGATAATTATACCAAAATTTACGTAGAATGTCCAATTACGCAAAAAGTAGATCAAAAGGGATGTTACTAAAGGAAGTTCTTAAAAATTCCAAATAATGAAATAATTGACATACATGTTCATTATGATATACTTAAATCATGGGATAACCGTGGAAAAATTATTACTGTAAAGGAGATTGTACTATGAAAGAACTAAAAGGAACAAAGACAGAAGCTAATCTATGGAATGCCTTTGCTGGTGAGTCAAAAGCTAGAAATAAGTATACATATTACGCATCTAAGGCAAAAAAAGAAGGATACGTTCAAATAGCAGCATTATTTGAGGAAACGGCCAATAACGAAAAAGAGCATGCTAAGATCTGGTACAAGCTTTTAGGTGGAATTAACGACACAGCGGCTAACCTTCTTGATGCTGCAGAAGGTGAGAATTATGAATGGACTGACATGTATGCGACATTTGCTAAAGAGGCTCGAGAAGAAGGGTTTGACAAAATTGCAGATCTTTTTGAAGGCGTATCTAAGATTGAGAAGGAACATGAGGAAAGATATCGTAAGTTGTTAGCTAATGTTGAAGGTGGTTTGGTATTTTCCAAAGATGGAGATACGATTTGGCAATGTTCCAACTGCGGTCACATTGTGATAGGAAAGACTGCTCCTGAGTTTTGTCCGATATGTGCACATCCGAAGGCATATTTTCAGGTGTTAGCTGAAAATTATTAGGAAGTCCATGGATTAGAAAAACATTTTTACATAGGAAGAAAAATTCCAGAAGTATATTTAGAGTACATATGGAATATAAAATACGAAGGATAGTACATAGAGAAGTAAAACGAGAGAAGTATGAATTAATTTAATAAGAAAAGGAGCAAGAACTATGAAAGAACAAAGATTTTTAATTTGTAAACATTGCGGTAATATCGTAGCGGTTGTTGAGGACGCTGGTGTAGATGTAATTTGTTGTGGTGAAAAAATGCAGGATTTGATTCCTAATACTACAGATGCTGCAACTGAAAAACACGTTCCTGTAGTAACAGTGGATGGCTGTATGGTTACGGTTCAGGTAGGAGAGGTTCCTCATCCTATGCTTCCAGAACATTACATTCAATGGATCTTTGTTAAGACAGAAAAAGGTGGTCAGAGAAAGCTTCTAACTCCTGGTTCTGAACCAAAGGCAGAATTCTGTCTGGTAGATGACAAAATCCTTGAAGTATATGAGTACTGCAATCTCCATGGATTGTGGAAAATTACTATGTAGAAAGGAGAAGAAAGTATGGCAGATCAAGTTCAATATGTTTGTTCCGTTTGTGGATATATCTATGAAGGAGATATTCCTTTTGAAGAATTAGGCGATGATTATGAATGCCCATTATGTGGTGCTCCAAAATCAGCTTTTGAAATTCAAGAATAATTGTTATAAGGTGTAGCTTCCTGGCTACACCTTTGTTATTTTGGCGGAATTATGAGGAAATAAATAATAAAAAAGCATTGTACATCACTCTTGTTTTTGTTATGCTATATCTATATTGTACATATCTGAGGAATAAACTATTAAATGAGTAGGAGGAATTATAATGGCTTTTTGTGGTAAATGCGGAATGCAACATGCAGATGGAGTAGCGTTTTGTTCTAATTGTGGAGCACAGATAGGTAATGGTGTTCCTGTACAGGGTGCTCCAAATCAGCAGTTTCAGCAGAATCAGCAATTTCAGCAGAATCAGCAGTTTCAGCAGAATCAGCAATTTCAGCAAGGAAACCCTAATAATGGTCCAGTTTATATGAATGGTTATCCTAATCAGGCAGGCCCTGGAGTATATGCACCAATGAGTGATGCACAGGAGAATAAGGCTATGGGAGTATTAGCATACTTAGGATTTTTGGTACTTATTCCTATATTTGCAGCACCTAAGTCTAGATTCGCTCGTTTTCATGCAAACCAAGGATTAATTCTGGCAATTTGTGAGGTTGGTTATACTATTATTCAGAGTATTTTGCTTGCTATATTGGGAGCTATATTTGCACCTACTTTGACAGATCTACTTGCCGGTAGAACTGGCTATGGTTTGGTTTATGGATTAATATCATTTATTCTGTGGATTGGTTGGATTGCGTTCGCTGTTCTTGCAATTCTTGGAATTGTAAATGCAGTGAATGGTCAAGAAAAAGAACTCCCTGTAATTGGTAAATTTAAAATATTAAAATAATATTGATATAGTACATAGAAAACACCTGTTAACAGTAACAGGTGTTTTTTATATTGTTTGGAAGCAATTTTCTATAAGTTTTTTTTGTTAAACATCAGCATAGACATAATCAGATTAAAGAACATTAGCAAAAGTGTAATTATAATGGCTGTAGCATAACTACTTATACTGCTTGTACCTGCGAGTAAACCAGCGGAATTAAAAAGATAGGTAGGAGTGAATTCTTTTAAAGCAGGTAGAAGGCTTAGCAGGTATGCAATTAGGTAAGCTGCACCTACAGATAATAGGATAGCAGACGTAGAAGAAAACATTGTGGATGCTAGCGGAATTATTGTGATTAACCATAAACCAAATAGATATAGGCAAAAGGATGCAAAAAACAGATTCTTTGCAATACTGTTATTCCAAAAGTAGGAATTATAGCCATAGGTGATGCCATAGGATAACAGAAATCCCAACGTCCAAAGAACAATCATGGTAATGGTTTTGGAAAGTATAATCTTATATCGGTTGAGACCTTTTGTAATCATATTAATTAAAGTACCCTTTTGATATTCATGGGTTAGAATACCGCCAAACATAACAAGGAATATGATTAAAGCAATTGGTATGTTCTTATAGAACTGGGTCCAGGAGGTAAGAGCATCCACATTTACTTGAGCGACGGTCATTCCATTTTTTTGAAGTTCCTCTGATAGAAGATCCATCATCCATGGAGTTAGTTTCGCTATTGCAGGATTCATAATACCAAATAAACAGAAGATAATGGTAAGTATAATCATTCTACCTGAACGAGTTTGCTCCATAAATTCTTTTTTTGTAAAAGCAATTAATTGTTTCATTGGCCCACTACCTCCAAGAACATATCTTCTAAAGTTTGCTCAAGTCTCTCCAGACGTTGTATGGCAATATTCTTTTCAGATAAAATTTGCATAATTTGAATCATATCCTGTTCGCTTTTTTTAGAATATAGCAGTTTAGTCTCCGTGATCTTAGTACTTCCCGGATACTCTGAGGCAAATAACGCGGTGTCTAGGGCGTTACAAAATTCTATCTCTACACTGTTACCCTTTCTTAGAGTTTTAATCTCCTCTAAGGTTCCACAGAGAGCAATATTTCCTTTGTTTAAAAAAGCAATTTCATCGCAAATGCGTTCCACATCAGAGAGGATATGGGTAGAAAAAATAACGGTGGTATGTTGCTTTACTGTAAGCAGGATATCTAATATTTCTTTCCTACCAATAGGATCTAAAGCTGAAGTAGGTTCATCACAGATTAGTAATTTCGGACTGTTTAAAAGAGCCTGTGCAATCCCTAGCCTTTGCTTCATACCACGGGAGAAGCTGTGTATGCGTTTATTTGCATTTTTAAGCCCTACTAGTTCCAGTAGTTCCTCCGTCTTTAAGCGGATGTTTGTTTTACTCATCCCTGTTATCTCCCCACACATCCTAAGATATTCAGTTGGAGTCATAAAACCATAAAACTCCGGTACATCAGGTAAATAGCCAATGTACTTATTGGTAATATTTTGCCCAAAGGATACTTTTTTGCCATTCACCAATATTTCACCAGAATCAGCTTTTAAAAGGCCTAAAATCATTTTCATGGTGGTCGTCTTTCCAGCCCCATTCTGCCCGATAAAGCCAAAAATAGAGTGTTCAGGTACGACGAGATTTAAGTCCTCAATGACCTTGTTCGTTCCGAAAGACTTAGATAGATGAGAAATCTCTAGAATATTCATTATTGCTCCTCTCTACCTAAAACAAAATATAGAATAGGTCCGATAAATTGCATTCCTACAATGGCTATAACAAGCCAAAGTGCACGGTTTCCATGCTTATAATTCTTGTGTGTAAGAATATGCCATAATGTATAGGCTAATAAGGCAAGTTCTACTACAACTAAGGGAATTAAAAAAGGTAGAATTTCTTTTATACTATCAAGCATATTTATTTCACCTCCATGAGTTTATTTTTTAATCTATGATATTCAGGTTCCTCTGCTAACACTGAAAAAACAGGATTATTTAGAAGGTTCCGTATATCTTCTACAATCAGTTTTCGGTCTCTTGGGGCACGTTCATCAATCCCAAGTTGGGCAAACTGTGCTTCGATGGAATTAAAATAATCATCACCGTGGAGC
>JAEYRR010000163.1 GCA_023435505.1 Bacillota bacterium
CAAGAATACGGACAACCCCTGCTTGTTTCATAGTATATGATTTTATTCTCAAAATCCTCCATCTCCTCATATGGAAATGGCACCTCACTTAGATTCATAATTTCTCTTGGAGGCGTTATCTCTATGGCATCTTCCTGTCTATAGACAAGGCCTTTGATCTCTGACAGACTTCTCTTACCTTCCTGATAGAATTCCATTAACTCTAAGAAGGTCTGCTCTCCTTCTCCTACCATGACACCGTCAAAATAGGAATTGTTCTTTAAAAACTCACAGGCATCATAAGAGACCTCCGGTCCGCCTGCCCACAATTTTGTGTTCGGAAGTACCTTATGAAGTTCCTTCGCTACCTGGCGGACTATCTCAATATTCCAGATATAGCAGGAAAATGCCAGAATAGCAGGCTTCTCCTCATACAGTCCTCCGATAATTTCATCTATCTGATTATTTATGGTATATTCCTTAATATGAATCTGGTTCTTATATGGTCTAGCATAGGCTTTCAGACAATACACGGCCAGATTGGAATGAATATATTTTGCATTAATTGCTGCTAATACGACTTTCATCTACATATTCCCTTCTCGAAACCAACTATTTAACTGGTCAACATATCGCTTATTATATCATAATCTCCAGGAAAAGAAATCCCACAGAAGGAAAAACAGATTGGAAACAAAAACCGCCTACTCTCTTTAGATACTGAGAGTAGGCGGTTTTAGGTATAATAATAAGCGGGTGATGGGAATCGAACCCACGTATCTAGCTTGGAAGGCTAGTGTTCTACCATTGAACTACACCCGCATAGTGTTGACATTTTACTATATTTACTGATAAATATCAAGTGTCAATTACAACCAATTCACAGTGCCCAGAGCCGGAATCGAACCAGCGACACGGGGATTTTCAGTCCCCTGCTCTACCGACTGAGCTATCTGGGCATATAATTGCTACCTTGTCCTAGACACATGTCATATTGTATCTAGTTTTGTCGCAGATGTCAAGAAAAAAGTTCACTATTGCCACACTTCTTATGGGTACTTTAAATAGGGATTACTCATTATGGGCAATCCCAAAAATAAAACAACTATCCTAAAACCTTCTATTACTATAATTCCAACTGTCTTTTAATTTCATATAATCTTTCTACCTGTTCCTGAGGAATCTCCTTAGGTCCACCTAATTGTCTGGCCTTATAAAGCAGTTCAGCATAGAATTCCAAAGTTTCCATCTTCATATAAGCAGTCATAAGATCCTTAGCCCAGGTTAATGCTCCATGGTTTTGGAGTAAAACCGCGTTATAATTAGCAAGAAAGAGTTCAATGGAATCTGGAATCTCCTCAGTGGATGGTGTTCCATATGGCGCAAGTGGTACAGATCCCAAGGATATCACTGCCTCAGGCATAATTGGCTGCTTTAATGGAATGCCTGCTATAGCGAAGCTGGTAGCATAGGATGGGTGTGCGTGAACAACCGATTGTACATCGGGCCGCTTGGTATACACTCTCAAATGCATCTTAATCTCAGAGGAGGGTTTAAAACTGTCATTAGCTTCAATTATATTCCCCTTAAAATCTACCTTACAGATATAATCCGGCGTCATAAATCCTTTGGATACACCTGTGGGAGTACATAAGATCTCCTCATCATTAATTCTGACAGAAATGTTCCCATCATTTGCAGCAACCATATTACGTGCATACATTCTTCTGCCTACTTCACAAATCTGTTCTTTTATTTGAATTTCACTTAGTCCCATACTATCCCTTCTCTTCTCTTAATTATCTTCTCCTGTTCATTCATCACAATAATACCTTTGAATATTAAAGGACTCTGCTACACACGCTCTAGCTTCTTTTAATGTGAGGAATTCTCCGCTTTGTATCATCTGAGCTAATATATTACCAATGGCTGTTGCCTCTGCCGGACCTGCTTCTACTGTAACTTTTGTATATCTGGCTGTTAAATGATTTAGATAGCCAGCTTTGGAGCCGCCGCCAATTACATGTATGCTTTTATAGGTACATCCCATCAGCTTTTCAATTTCCTTCAGCTTTTCTGCGTAACAATTAGCAAGGCTGTTATATACCACTGCAGCTATTTCAAATAGATTAGTTGGAACTTGCTGATGTGAATCTCTACAATACTCTTCGATTGCCGTTACCATACTTTTGGGGGAAAGGAAAACGGTATCCTGACAATCGACTATAGATTTGATATTTACCATAGATGCCTTTTTACATAATTCATCATATTTCATATCTGGCGCCAGCTCTTTTCGTACAGACTGAATCATCCAGAGGCCCATAATATTGGTGAGATACGTATATCTTCCCTGGTACCCACCTTCATTGGTAAAGTTGGCTTTTCTACTCTTTGGAGAAGAATCCGGTTTTATCCGTTCAATCCCCATTAAGGACCAGGTTCCAGAGCTGATATAGCATATGTTCTCTTCACTTGAGGGAATTGCCATTACTGCTGCTGCAGTATCGTGGGAAGGCGGCAATACTACTTTACAAGTATATCCTACTACCTTCCGAATCTCCTCCTGTAGAGTTCCTATGACTGTTCCTGGCATACAAATCTTCTGAAACAGTGTTTGTTTAAAGCCCAACTTTCCTATTAGCGCATAATCCCAGTCTTTACTCCTTACATTGATCAGCTGGCTTGTAGTTGCTTCTGTATATTCCTGTACCTTGTTGCCACATAACTTATAATGGAAATAGTCAGGCATCATAAGAAGGGTCTCTGCAAGCTCCATATCCTTTGGGCGCTGTTTTTTTACTGCCATTAGCTGATAGATGGTATTATATATTGCTTTCTGGATACCAGTTCTTTCATATAACTCATCCTCATTGAGGATTCTAAAGACTTCCCTATCCATATTCTCCGTTCTTTTATCCCGATATCCTACGGCCTGACCTATCACCTGATTATTCGCATCAAGAAGTACATAATCAACACCCCAGGTATCTATTCCTACACTCTCAGGAAACTTCCCTAATTGGGCACATTTTTTCATTCCTGTGAGTATCTCGTCAAATAGCCTGTCAATATCCCAGCAAAGAGTACCTTCTCTGTCATCCATTCCGTTCCAGAAGCGATACACTTCTTCCAGCTCAATTTTGTTATCCCTGACACAGCCTAAGATATGCCTTCCACTGGAGGCTCCAATATCAATTGCAAGAAAGTACTTAATCACAGTAATCCCTCCTAGAATATTCCGAATATCTTATCTCGAAAGGAATTATAGAGTAAGTCATACTCTGTGTAACCAATGGAGCTATTTTTAAATTTCGTTCCCCAGTGGGAGCAAATACTCTTGGCTATCATATCCGCATACTCACTTTTTCTCATAAGAATCGCAGGAAATACATAATAAATCATGAAGAAATTTAGGTCTACTTGGGTACGGCCTTTAATCTTTCCTTTTTTTGAAAACCTATTTTGTACACACTCTGTAAACACTTCTGCTATTTGCCCACATGCCTCTTCCTTATTCTCTTCCCATTTCACATACTCCTCCATCTCATTGAAGAAATGGCCATGGTTCTCAAGGAATTCTTCCATATTCTTTTTATAGGTAGGCTTTTTTAATTTCTTCATCATAGCAGTCATACCATCAAATATCGTTTCTACATGATCTAACATAGTATTCCTCCTCTTCTCTAGTCTCTTCAATCAGTCAGTAACCACACCTTTTTGTAGCATCACATTGGCATACAAGGCAGTCTCTCCAGTTGCTACTATAGCATAAGCAGTTTTGGTTTCTTCATAGAACTTAAACCGTTCCACACCACCTACTGCGTTTTCACCTCTTACGTCATGCTTTTTCACGATTTTCTTATAGGTATCCCAGATAGGGGTTTCCACAATATCTCCAGGCATAACCTCCATTAGTTTGACAGGGTGCTCCACATAAGTATCCAATGGGAAAAGTTGAAGTACAGCATCTAGAACTTCAGGTACTCCATGTCCATCACAGCGAATTACGATTGCATCCTTTCCCATAGATTCTGCCGGAAAATTACCATCTGATATGATAATCCGATCACTATGCCCCATTTCATCAAGAACCTTTAACAGCTCTGGTGAGAGGATTTTAGGTATTCCTTTAAGCATCTCATATCCTCCAATTTGCTATGTTTTAAGAAAGGGATCGGTAATAATCCCGACCCCTTATCGTTATACTTCCTACTTACCATTCCTTCTGTATGTATTAAAAATTAGTCGTAAAGGTTAGGAGCTATGGAGTCGTCTTCCATATTATCCTTGTTATACCAATATCCTTGTGTAGGAACATCTTTCACTGTCTCACCCTTTGCAATTGCAACAAGAACATCAACAGTAGTAATACCCATTGCTAAAGGAGACTGAGTAACCGCACCAAACATAGTTCCACTCTTGATAGCGCCTTTAATAACAGAACCAGCATCGAAGCCAGCTGCTAAGATCTTGGTTGCAGGATCGCTTCCTAATTTATCTAAGTTTTCATTTGCTGTGAGGATTCCTTCTGCTGCAACCTGGTTAGATCCGAAAATACCGATTGTATCAGATTTGTTAAGGATTACAGATGCTTCTGTTGCACATAACTCAACTGTAGTCTGAGCAGGTACTGCAACTTCAATAATGATATCAGCACTCTTCTCATCTCCTGCATTAGAGCATTTACTAACATAGTAGTCATTACCGATAACTGCTACTTTTTTACCATCAGCACTTGCAAGTTCAATAATCTTATCAATAAACCCAAGACCACGGCTTGTAATAGATTCGGAAGTAGCTTCTTGGTTAACTTCACCGATTCTTACAGGAGCTGTTGCAGCTGCAATCTTATCTTTTAATGCTTTGTAAAGGTTCTCAGCAGCTGTTGCACCAGCGCCCTTATTATCTGTAGCTACTGTCGAGTAAACGGAGCCTTTTGGAGCATTAGGAACTGCAGAGTCAAAACATACTACTGGGATTTTCTTGTCCATTGCTGTCTGTAATGCATCAAGACATGCATCCTGATCACATGCAGCAAGTCCAATACCATTTGGAGCATTGTTAATAGCATTGTTTAACATGTTAACTTGATCTGCAATATCAGACTCAGCGTTTGGTCCGGTACAGTTAACTTTTACGCCAAGTTTTTCAGCTTCCTGGTTAACACCTTTAACTGCTGCTTGCCAGTAAGATGACTGATAACTCTTTACGATAATTTCAAACTTAAAATCATCTGTTTTTGCAGGAGCTGAAGTCTCTGGTTTAGTTGTTTCAGCAGCTTTAGAAGCCTGTGGTGTATCTGTTTTCTTTACATCACTAGGTGTGTTGTTCTTACCGCATCCAGCTACCATTGTAGCTAACAGTGCGATAACCATGATTGTTGCTAAAAATCTTTTTTTCATCTTTCATCCTCCTTAGATGTAGAATTCATGATTTCTATATGTAAACCGTTCTTGCGGTTTCATATCCAAGAATGTTACTCCTTCTATGCTTTTACCCTCTTCTTTTTAATGATATCAATTAATACCGCTACAATTAATACAAGTCCCGTTATAATCTGTTGCCAGTTTGCCTGCAGTCCTATGTATGGGAGTCCTGTCTTCAACAAACAGATGACAAATACACCGATTAGTGAGCCACCGATGGTACCCGCTCCTCCTGTTGCCGACACACCACCAATGATTGCGCCTCCAATGGCCTCTAATTCAAAGCCTGCTCCTGTTCCAGGTGCAACTGTTGTAAATACAGCAGAATAAGCAAGTGCTGCAAAGCCTGCAAAGAGTCCGGAGATCGCATATGCCACAATGTGATAGAATTTCACATTGATACCAGATAGAATGGTAGCTTCCTTATTACTTCCAATGGCAATGGTGTACCGCCCGACCTTAGTATGATTTAGGACAAATGCCATAATTAGTACCAGGATAATGACCCACAAAAATCCGATAGGAATCTTGGTTCCGTTGTATGTCAATTTAAAAATACTCCTAAACCAGCTTCCTTCTGTGCCCGTTGTAGGCCAGGAAACACCATATCCGGAGGCACATAGAGAGCCAAGTCCTCTAGTAATCATACAGGTACAAAGTGTAGCCAGAAATGGTGGTAGATTCATTACAGCAATCAGAGCACCATTAATCACACCTATCACAACACCGAATAGCACACAGACAACAATTCCAACTCCTGTAGGCATTCCCATATGCACAATCAGGTAACCGCCTGCCAAAGAATAGCAGATTAGACCGGTACCAATGGATAAGTCAACACCTCCTGTAATAAGAGGAAAAGTCACACCTATGGCCATTAAGGCAATGTAGTAGGAGTAGTCTAAAATACTTATTACAGTTGTGTATTTACGGAAATCAGAGCTCATCATACTAAAAAAAGCAAATAATGCGAGAACTACTAGAAGTACTATGATCTTCTGACCACCAAATCTAGATAGTATGAACCTATTCTTAAAAGACGATATACTAACCTTTTTACTCATGTTTTCCCCCCTAACTTATCTCTCGTGTAGCCATGTTCATAATGCTTCCCTGAGAGGCTTCTTCGATATTGACCTCTCCAGTCTTCTTGCCTTCACGCATGACTATAACCCGGTCACTCATTCTAAGTATTTCATTCATTTCAGAGGAAATCATGATGATAGATTTTCCTTCTTCTGCCAACTTATTCATCAATTTATAGATCTCGCTCTTTGCACCAACGTCAATGCCTCTCGTTGGTTCATCAAAGATAAGGATATTGCAATTCTTTATTAGCCATTTAGCTATAACTACCTTTTGCTGATTACCTCCGGATAGATTGACTACCAACTGGTCCTCACTAGGTGTCTTTATTGCCAGAGAATCTATATACTCTTTCGTGACAGCCTTCTCTGCTGTCTTATTGATAAAGATTCCTTTCATATAATCCTCTAGACAGACCAGAGTGGAATTCTCAGCAACGGATTTCTGTACAACGATACCATACCGCTTACGGTCCTCGGATAGATAACCAATTCCATATTTCACAGCGTCCTGAGGAGAATTAATAAATACCTTCTCTCCATTTACATAGATGTCTCCGCTCTCCTTAGGATCAGCTCCAAAAATCGCTCTTGCAGTCTCGGTCCGACCAGCACCCATCAGTCCAGAGAATCCTAGTATTTCTCCTTTTCTCAACTCGAAGCTGATATTCTGAACCATCTTGCCGGCATTCAGATGCTCTACCTTCAGAACCACAGGGGCATCCGGTGCCACCATACTTTTTGACTTTGGTTCCTCATAGATAACGCGGCCCACCATCATGTTTACAATATCATCCTTCGTACAGTCTTCTGTAATGAGTGTTCCTACATATGCACCATCACGCATTACAGTAACCCGGTCTGTAATGACCTTGATCTCATC
>JAEYRR010000206.1 GCA_023435505.1 Bacillota bacterium
ATTTTGCTGATGGGCTATCGCCAAACGGTAAGGCCCTGGATTCTGATTCCAGTATCTGCAGGTTCGAATCCTGCTAGCCCAGTATAACCTCACAACCAGTTGGTTGTGAGGTTTTTTGTTATATAAAAAAAGCGGCATCTTATGGACCCTATTCCATAAGATGCCGCTTCTCTAAACTTAAAACTCGATAGCATCATACATATCTGTTGTTACAAAATCAATTCCTTTATTAAAAAGCTTTTTTGCAGTATTCATATTATTTACGGTGTATGCACCCACGATTAGTCCGTTGGCATGGGCTTTTTCTATTCTACTTTGAGTTACATATTGAGTATGGTCAACATTTAAATTAAATCCTAACGATATGGCCGTATCGATATTGCTATCTGTCAGGTAACATAACCAGTATATATTCAAGGTAGGATCAATCTCCTTAAATTTCTTCATATACGTAAGTCCACCAGTAATAATCGCCTGGTCCTTAAGACCGATCTCATTAAGTAGATCCACAACCTTCTGAAATCCTGTATTGGTAAGGCTCTTTATGTGAAGCACAGGCCTCATTCCATATACCTTACACACGTATAGATAATCCTTTAAAGTTGGTATAGTAAGCCCCGGATACATAGAGATATTGGTCCCTTTATTCATGGTTGCAGCCTGAATCTCTGCAAGGGTAAGACTGCTTACTGATCCTTTTCCTTTGGTTCTAGCAGAGATATCTGCATCATGAATTAGTACAAACTCTCCATCTTTCGTTTCTCTTACATCACACTCAATTCCCATGAATTTACCGCTTTCGCCTGCAACTTTATATGACGGAAGTGAATTAGAAGGTGCCACATAGATGCTTCCCATATGTGCCACAAACTGATTTGGCGTATATTTGATATCAGCATAATTCTTAACTTCAAAGGTTACTGCAGCCGTGGTTCCAACTGCATCCTGTGCCTTTACATAGATGATGGCAGTGCCGGCTTTTTGTGCCGTAACAACTCCCTCTGCCGTTACCTTAAGTACTGTTTCATCACTTGAGGTATAGATTACACCTAAACTTGCCACTTGGGCAGGTGATACTACAGCCTCCATCTTATAGTTTTCTCCTACTACCAGCTTCTGAATGGTAGTCGGTACAGCAATAGTTGTACTAGTGTCCACTACATTCACAATAATGTCTTTTTTTACATCAGTACCATCTGTAGTCATAGCAGTAATCTTTGCACTGCCCAATGCAACCGTCTTAATGACACCCTTTGTATTTACTGTAGCAACCTTTGTATTGGAAGATTTATAAGTAAGTGTCTTCTTATAAGCGGTAGTTGGACTAGCGCTAAAAGAAGCCTCTACTGTCTTTCCCGGAGTCGCTACAATCTTTGTGGTGTTAGCTTTAATCTGTGTAACTGGTTGCAGTACAGTCACTTTATATTTGGTATATTTCCCACTTCCATCAGCGGCTTTCACTGTAATGTATGCTGTTCCACTGCTTTTTCCGGCTGGAACTCCTACTGCTTTTATCACACCACTTTTTGATACAGTAGCTACTTTATTGTTGGAAGAACTATATACCAATGCTTTATTACTTGCTTTTGATGGATAAACATTAGTGGAAAGCTGTAATGTCTTTCCAATAAAAAGTTGTTTATTAGATGCTGTTTTAACACTGACCTTACTTACAATGGTTCCTACTGTAATTGTAACAGAAACCTTTTTCTTACTCCCATCCCTAGCAGTAGCAGTAATCACTGCTGTACCGTTCTTTTTTGCAGTTACAGTACCACTTTGATTCACATATGCCACTGATGGTTTAGAGCTTGTCCATTTTAACTGTTTATATGTAGCATTGGATGGTGCTACAGAAGCCTTAAGTGTCAACCTACTTCCTTTTACCATAGTCCTTTTGCTGTTAATCACGTTTGTTATGGATATTTTTGTTACCTTGTTTGTTGCCGCCTGAACATTTTCTGCCGGTGTCAAAAAGGAACAACCCACAAGAAAAAACACTGCAATAAATAAAATCTGTCTTATTCTCTTCACCTTGGATCGATCCCCCTCCTGTTTTTCTACATAGTCTTCTATAATATTTAGTTTAAACCTATATTCCGAATTATACAAACACAAATTGTCTAAATTATGTCAAAACAAACAATTATACTCAACTACCTTATTGAGTATATCGTCACTATACTGTAATAATCTTTAGTAAACATACAAAAAGAATTATTATTTACTCTAAAAAAAGCAATAATAATAACATCAGTCTAGAACACTACTTAACGATTACTTTTGAAACGAGGACGAATAATGAATATTTTTGATATATTAGGCCCTATCATGGTAGGTCCCTCCAGTTCTCATACAGCAGGAGCTTGCCGAATTGGTTATGTTTCTAAACAACTTCTTGGGGAGCCTGTAACCAAGGCCGCCATTTACCTTCATGGATCATTTTTAAAGACAGCACAAGGACACGGCACAGACAAAGCTCTAGTAGCAGGTTTACTTGGAATGAAACCTGATGACACAAGAATACCTGATAGCTTTGACCATGCAAAAAAAGCCGGTATGAAATTTGTCTTCCATCCTATCGTATTAAAGGGTGTTCATCCTAATAGTTGTGAACTCGTGCTATCAGGAAAGAAAACAAAGGAACTGACTGTCGTTGCTTCTTCTCTAGGGGGAGGCATTATAAAAATCTGTAGTATAGATGGTTTGGCTGCTAATTTTGGAGGGGATTATCCTACCTTAATCGTGCATAATGATGATCTTCCTGGTCATGTCACAGAGGTTTCCTCAGTACTGACA
>JAEYRR010000208.1 GCA_023435505.1 Bacillota bacterium
CGGTATAATCGATACGGTAATCATTCCCCACTGACTGAGCTTTCTTTGGTTTATCAAAGATGGTAGAGTTAAGATTACGGTTGGACTGTGAAAATCCCTTTTGTATGAATGGGTTATTGCCAAACAAATCAGTACCATTACCATTGTTATTTTCATAAGTGAGACGTTCCTTAGAAGTATTTTCATAGGTAGTATGATAGGATTTATTACTGAAGCCGCCACCAAAACCTCTGTCATTACCAGGGGTGACACTTTCTTTTAAAAGGTGTCTTGGAATTTCTCGGACAAATCTGGATGGTCGGTTAAACTGGGTTTCTCCTCTTACCATACGACTCTTTGCACAGCTTAGATGCAACTCCTTCATGGCTCTTGTAAAGCCCACATAACAAAGGCGGCGTTCCTCCTCAACCTCTGTAGGATCATCTCCATTGATGGACATGTAACTTGGGAATAGGCCATCCTCCATTCCACAAAGGTAAACATAAGGGAATTCCAGTCCTTTGGCACTGTGTAAGGTCATAAGGATGACTACATCATTGCTTTCTTCTAAGGAGTCTATGTCGGCAACCAGAGCAACCTCCTCTAAAAACCCATCTAAGGTTGGGATGTCCTCGCTGTTAGCTTCATAGGCAATAATCTTATTACGAAGTTCCTCTATATTCTCAATACGGCCCTGGGCTTCTTCAGAATCCTCTTTTTCTAGCTCTTCTAGATATCCTGTGGCTTCTAGTATTTCATCATATAGATCGCTTAAAGAGTAACCGGTTGACTGGACCTTTTGCTTTAAAATCTCAATCATACTGACAAATGGAGATAATTTATTAAGGGCACGGCTTAGGCCGGGTATACTCTCTGCATGTTTTAGCGCAGTATAGAAGCTGATGTCATTGTTTAAAGAATACTCCATAATTTTGTCAATAGTGGTAAGACCAATCCCTCTTCTTGGGACATTGATGATTCGTTTCACCGCTAAATCATCCTGACCGTTGTTAATAGTCTTTAAATAACTTAAAAGGTCCTTTACCTCTTTTCTTTGATAGAAGTTGACAGCCCCAACAATCTTGTAAGGCAGGTTATTGCGGATCAGTTTTTCTTCAAAGATACGGGATTGTGCATTGGTTCTGTACAAAATAGCAAAGTCCTTATTTTCACAACCATCATTGCGAATTTTATTATAAATATCACTGACTACTTGCTCTGCTTCCTCATACTCATTGTTATATTGGGTAAAAAATACAGGAGATCCTTCGTCATTATCTGTCCAAAGAGTTTTATCTTTACGGCCAAAGTTATTTCTAATGACTTCATTGGCAGCATTTAATATATTTTTGGTAGAACGGTAGTTTTGCTCTAATTTAAGTACCTTGGTATTCGGAAACTGTCCTTCGAAATTGAGGATGTTCATAATATTTGCACCACGGAACTTGTAGATACTCTGGTCATCATCTCCGACAACACAGATATTATGCTCGATTTCCCCATCCTCGTTAGTAGTGGAAGAAAGAAGTCTGATTAATTCAAATTGGGCAGTATTGGTATCCTGATACTCATCTACCATTATATACTTAAAGCGCTGCTGATAATTATATAGAACATCGGGACAGGTCCTAAACAGTTCACAGGTCAAAACGATTATGTCATCAAAATCCAATGCATTATTGGTTTTTAGACGTTTCTGATATTCTTGGTAGAGTTCAGCAATCTTACGTTGTTTATAGTCCATGCCTGCGTTACGTTCAAATTCATCCGGCCCTATCAGTTCATTTTTAGCAGAGCTGATTATGGAAAGTACGGCACGTTCCTTGTAATTTTTAGGATCCAGATCAAGATACTTAATCACATCCTTCATCAGACTTTTCTGATCATCAGTATCATATATAGTAAAGCTTTTATCATAGCCAAGGCGGTCAATGTGTCTTCTTAGGATACGGACACAAGTGGAGTGAAATGTGCTGACCCAAATATATTCGGAACCATAGCCTACCAGCTTGTCCACACGTTCTCGCATTTCTCTGGCTGCTTTATTCGTAAAAGTAATGGCCAGAATATTATAGGGGTTAACATTAGACTGTTCGATTAAGTAAACAATACGATGGGTCAGAACTCGGGTTTTTCCGGAACCAGCACCAGCCAGTAGAAGAAGAGGACCTTTGTTATGCTTTACTGCCTCTAGTTGCTCTCGGTTTAAAGAATCATATATACTCATGTTATTCACCTTTTCCAATAAATCATTATTTCACAATTATAGCATTATCACATAGTGGATACAACTGATAATAGCTAGAAAATCTTTTGTTGAAATGATTTTTGACTATTTACATGTAGTAATCATTACTATATAATGTAAGCTATGAGGTGATGATTGTGAGCAAGGATAATGAAGTATACATTAAGCGAATTATTAATGAATTGAATAAGATAGATTATATCAGGCCAGATGATATACCGAATATCGATTTATATATGGATCAGGTTACCACCTTTATGGACGAACATCTGAAGGCTTGTAAGCGTTATGAAGATGACAAGATGCTTACAAAGACCATGATTAATAACTACACGAAGAATAATCTTCTTCCCCCACCGGATAAGAAGAAGTATTCCAAAGAACATATGCTGTTATTGATCTTCATATATTACATGAAGAGTTTTCTATCTATAAGTGATATTCAAAGTATCTTTGGTCCTCTGACTGAGAGATTTTATCACAATAACAATTCGGTTAATCTAGAAGATATCTATACGGGTATCTTTTCTTCCGTAAATGAGCAGATGGATTCTTTGACTAAGGATGTCATAAGAAGATATATGAAGTCCCAGGACGCTTTCGAGGAGGTAAAGGATGAGGAAGATCGTAAGTTTTTAATGACATTTTCCTGTATCTGTTCCTTAAGCTTTGATGTTTATGTGAAGAAAATGATTATTGAACGTATCATTGATCAGGAAATTAAGGCTGTTGAGAAGGAAGCAGACAAAGAGGCAGCTAAGAAGGAAGCAGCTAAGAAGGAAGCTATCAAAAAAGAGGCTGCTAAGAAAGAAGCAACTAAGAAAGAAACAGATAAATAACTAGTATGAAATAAGCAAAATAGGGCAATCTATGGTTAGTAGGCAAGTATTATTTATCATAGGAAGTGATAATATGGAAAATAAGCAGAATCATACTACTAATGATAGAACGCAATTAAATAAAAAGAAAAGTACTAGTAGCAACAGAAGCAATTCAAATTATCAGGAAGCTATGGACGGTATTAATTACGATTATGACTGGAATACTGATTATGGTGATGGAGATATTCCTGATATCGATGAACCTTAATAAAAAGGGCACACAGAATGAATGTATTCTTTCTGTGTGCCCTTTATGCTGTTTACATTTATCATCGTAGTAAGAAGGTGCTACTGTAGCATTACTCTTGTCCGGAATTCTCTTCCTCCATATTAATTCTGCCAAAAACCATATCATAACCGTCGTTTCCGTAATTCAGGGATCGGTTTACGCGGCTGATTGTAGCAGTAGATGCACCTGTTTTTTCTGCGATTTCCAAATAGGTTCTATGTTCTCTGAGCATCTTTGCGACTTCAAAACGTTGGGAAAGGGATAATAATTCATTAATTGTACATATATCTTCAAAAAAGGTATAGCATTCATCTCGATCCTTAAGACTTAAAATAGCATCAAACAGAAAATCAACAGCTGGGGTCTTAATCTTTTTATTCATTATCTGCCCTCCTTATCTATCGAGTTCAATTACCAAATAGTATAAGTGATACATAAATTATTCTACACTACATAATTTTAACACGATAAAGTCTTAAAGTAAAGAAGGATTTTAAATATTATACTGTTTACGCCTTAACAATTTAAGGAATCTCTCTGTAGTGTCATTAGAAATAAGTTCTTGCGGAAAATCGACTTCCTTCAACAACTCAAGGGCATACTTATAATTTGCGATATCGGAAAACACGTGAGCATCACTTCCTAAAGAAATTGGTACCTGATATTCCTTGCATAGCTTTAGCATTGCAAGGTCATTGGGTCTGGCATTGGAACGAAAACCGGATGGATTAAGAGAGTTATTATTTAACTCCAAAAGCACCTGATTTTCTTTGGCAGCTTTGACTAATGCTTCATAATCCACAGGAAATCTGCCATCATCTGGGTGGCCGATAATACCTACATAAGGATTTTTCATAGCTTCTATGAGGGCATTGGTG
>JAEYRR010000216.1 GCA_023435505.1 Bacillota bacterium
AGGTAGAATTGTAAATATGTACGATTGCCTGCTTGCAACACTCTATCGCTTCGAAGGTTCTGGCAATTAAATGTTCTCTACACTGTACTAAAACCTGCACTTTTACATCATCAGGAATCAACTCACGGTCAATTAACTGTCTTAAAAAATCATATTCAATCTGTGACGCAGAAGGGAAACCAACTTCAATCTCCTTAAACCCAAGCTCTACCAACATATTAAAGAACTCAATCTTCTCTTCCACTACCATTGGCTCAATCAAAGCCTGATTGCCATCACGTAAATCCACACTACACCAAACCGGTGCTTTCTTAATCTCTTTATTTGGCCACTCTCTTTCTGGCATATTCATTACTGGTATACGTTTATATCTACCATAATTCAACATACTATCTCCTCCTAAAATAAATTTTTAATCCGTTTTGCATATCATAAAGCCCTTATTTTAGCTACGGAGTCGATATATCACGCTATACTTTTTGATAATAAATATCTTGGCCTTGTCTACTCTAGCCACATCCTTATCATCCTCTTCTTTCATACTGACATAAGGGCCCATAATAGACTCCCTTGTCCTATACTTCTTACTTCAACATCGACAAAATTACTATATTTTCTATAGTCTACGTTGAATGAGTTAAATTATACCATTATTATATATCAAATTCAACTAATAAATATTGGGGATTAGATAAGCATTGTTAATTTGTAGTGACTATTTATCATACCTTGAATCTGAATAAGGGACTGCCTTAGCAGTCCCTTAATAAGCTTTTCTCTAACAATCATCCGGCTCCCCAAGGCCTGTGGCAAATTCTGCAACAATTGCCTCTAGAGCCTGCTCCTCATCCTGTCCATCACATTGTATCTCAACTTCATCTCCGTATTTTAAGCAGGAGCTTAATACACCTAAGACACTTTTTGCATTGACCTGTTTGTTGCCAACACATAAAGTTACCTTACACTTATATTGCAGTGCCAGGTTGCACAGATACCCTGCTGGTTTAAGATGCAGACCATTTAGATTATACACCCTTGTTTTTGACGAAACCATAGCACTCCTCCTATAAACCAACATCGGTTATTTATCCTCGTGTATTATTACTATTCTATATCACCTGGTTGTATACTTGGTACTGGTGTACTAGTCGGCTTTCCAGCAGTCTCCTGACTATTATCTTCACCATTGTTTGGGTTAACAGTAGGAGATGGACTAGGTGATGGGATGGCATTAGGATCCGTCAATGTGACTTGCACTTGATTCGAGCCATGGAACTCAACCACATAATTTTCTCCAAAAGTAATAGGAACCATGTACGTACCATAGGAACGGTTTGATAAATCAATTGTAGGCATTAACATATCTAACGTAATGCTGTCAATCTTATCTGCAGGGGCCAATACCTTTATCTTATACGTAAGACTTGGATTCTCAAAATTAACAGTAGTTTCGGTTGGCGATTTAACAAATATGTCACTAGTATTAATAATAAACTCTTTGGCATTCAGTTGCATAATGGTGACTGATACCGGAATCTGTCTATCTGAACTGGTATAAATAACTCCCTCCGGTAATAGATCGTCAGTTAATTCCAATACATCATCTTCAGATGCAGCTTTGTTATTGACATCAACGGAGAAATCTATGCTACTGATTTTTTCCAAGTTTTTTGCATAGCCTGCTATAACAATCTCATTTGGCTCATAAATCGTGTCTACCAGATAATAACCGTAAGCAGGGTTACCCTTCGCCGTTACTTTAATCGGTATTGTTTTTGTTTTATATACAGATACTGATACTTCTATAGAATCTGCACTGAAATCCAGGTTCATTTCCTTAGTATTCATAAGATCATGGTTGTTATCATATGCTTTAGGCGTAGCAGTAATGACAGAATTTTTTGTCATCTTG
Source organism: Bacillota bacterium (assembly GCA_023435505.1). Classification (GTDB taxonomy): domain Bacteria; phylum Bacillota; class Clostridia; order Lachnospirales; family Lachnospiraceae; genus KM106-2. The sequence continues at coordinate 1,913 of JAEYRR010000216.1, forward strand.
CTGACATTAACATCTACTACGATACTATCCAGTTTATTAATGACACTTTCCCCACCAGTTACCGTAATAGTTCCTGGTCTTGCTTTCATCTGACCGGTAGATACATAATAGCCATCTGGAACTTCCCCAATGATATTAAACTTGATAGGAAGTCTCTTCTCGGTAATATCCTCTAACTCAACCACCATGTTTTTCACTGAACCTAATTCCATAGAGTACTTGGTTGTTGTGTATTTGTTGCATTCAACATCAATTGTCACACTTCCCGTTTTGGAGAGATACTTTAAATCCGCAGTAGCAAGGATGTCCTCAGTTTTTAATGAATCTACAAAGCTCTTATTTCCTTTAACTGTAACATCTACCTCACTGCCTTCTACCACCGTATATACTTTACCAATCGCAGTTACAACATTTTCGTTCAGTACATTCACGTCTACAGTAAAGCTACGGCTGATTACCGGGTCATCAATGTTAACAATAACAATCCAAATTATGAAGGCAAGCGCAACCGATAAAATTTTAAATCCAATATTATTGGTCAACTTCTTTTTCATCTTTCTGTTTACCTTTCCATATCCTGAATTTCTTATTGGTTACAGCTTTCTTCAACTTACGCGCATCCAACTTAGCCCGAAGAGTATCTGCATCAAGGTTTCGTTGAATTCCTCCGCCAACAGCAATAGAAACTTTACCTGTCTCCTCAGAAACAATAATTGTAAAGCTATCCGTAACTTCACTGATACCAACACCTGCACGGTGTCTGGTACCAAGTTCCTTACTAAGCTGCATGTTATCACTTAATGGTAGATAACAGGTAGCCGCCACAATCCTATCTCCTGAAATAATCACTGCGCCATCATGAAGAGGGGTATTATGCTCAAATATATTAACCAGTAGCTGGCTACTTACAATAGAATCCATAACAATTCCTGTTCTTACATATTCATTTAGAGGAATTTCCTGCTCAATAACTATCAGCGCACCTGTCTTAGTTTTAGACAATTCAAAGGTGGCCCTGATTAACTCATTGATCGTCTTCTCACTGTAGCGCTCATTCTTATCCCGTTGGTCATCAAAGGAGATAAAAGAGGTAAACAGATTCTTCCGTCCTAATTGTTCTAAAGCTCGTCTAAGTTCCGGCTGGAACACAATAATTACAGCAATGATACCAACAC
>JAEYRR010000005.1 GCA_023435505.1 Bacillota bacterium
TTCTCCGAAGACCTCATTGGTTACCATACCAATCAGACCTGATATTGAGAATTCGTCTTTACCGGTAGCGATTCCCTCTACATATTGACGGAAGTCTACTTTCTCCGGCTGTTCAACTAACTCATCTATCACACTTTGTACATCCTTGTACTCCACATTATCTAATACCTGATTAACACCATCCCCAGTATCAGAATCAACTGACTTATCCGGTTGGCTTGTGGCAGCTTCTACAGGTACCTTGTGAAGAAAGAGAAGAGATATACTAAAAAGCAATAGGATATACTTTAACTTCATAAACGCACCCGCCTAAGCTAAGAAATCATTGATCAATTCAAGTAACGCTAATAAAATAGGCATACTAATCGCCAATATTGTAAGTTTCCCAACCAGCTCTATCTGATTAGCAATTGCATTGTGTCCCGCATCCTTACATAAAGCAGACGCAAATTCTGCGATGTAGGTAATACCGACAATTTTTAAAAGAATACTAAGATAAGTCGGATTGATTGTAATAAAACTTTGTATTTTAGCGATTCCTTCAATAATGGAGGACAGTTTACTTGTCCCAATAAACAGGATAATGATACAGGCTGCCACACTGATATAAGTAGAAAATTCAGAGCGTGTACTCTTGAACTGTGTTGCTAAAACAATCGCCACAATTCCAATAATAGCTACCTGTAGCATAGGCACCTCCTAAAGATTAAACAGATTTTTTATTGTTTCAAACAGCTGGGATATGTAGGGTATAATCCAAAGCAGTACAAGCAAAAGACCTGCCAGACTTGTAAGAAAAGCCTGTTCCTCTCTACCAGAATGCTTAAGCACCTGATTAATGACGGAAACCAGAATCCCTACCGCTGCAATTTTAAAGATGAGAGTAATCTCCATTGTAGTCCTCCTCCTATAAACACTATATCAATACCACGGTAAGAAATAATCCGGATAAAATACCAAGCATATTGTAAAGTCTTGTTTTGTCCTTCATAGTGGCAACGGAGTCGTTGAGTTCATGGTCCAGCTGCTCAATATATAAATCTATGGTTTTTAACTGCATCTCTTTGTCCAGATAGCCAAGATTCTCCCCCAGATGTTTAATCTGTTCCCTGTCCTGTTGATTCATATAGGTACTCTTCATGTAATTCTTAATGCCATTCTCCCAAATAGTTGCAAAACTTAATCCTGATGAAACAAGAAGATCTTCTTCTATACCTGCAAAGAATGGCTGGAAGTTATCTGAGTTTTTCCTAGATAGCGCTCCAATCGCTTCCGGCAAATTAGTATTTCCATATTTAATATCTCCTCTTAATAGCGTAATGTTTTTTTTCATTGCTCTTAAGTCTGCTACTCTTCCACGGACCAGAGAGCTATAATACAACCCTATGGTAGAGCAGGATAGAATTACAAGCAAAGCCCCAAATGTTTTCAACATAGTAACACCTCCTAATCTGCTCGATACAACAAGGTACCTCTTTCATCATATATTTCTTCCAGATTGCCAACTCGACCTCTGTTGTTTAAAATAATGTACCGTTCAAATATCTTTTCCCTAACCATTCTACCTAGAATTGGTTTATTCTTGACATCATCTATAGAACTTCCATGTACGGTTGCAATCAATTTACTTCCGCAGTTCATTACATACTCTATGGCCTCAATATCTTCTCTAGAACCAACCTCATCCACTGCAATGACGCTAGGTGACATGCTTCTTATTAACATCATCATTCCTTCTACCTTTGGACAACAATCCAATATGTCTGTCCGAATACCAAGTTCATTTTGCGGAATTCCCATATAACAAGCCCCTATCTCACTCCGATCATCTACCACACCTACATTGAGCCCCGGTATAGTACTAAACCCATTAGAGAGCTGCCTTATAACATCTCTTAACAGTGTTGTCTTTCCACATCTTGGAGGGGATATGATTAAGGTATGATATATGCTGTTCTGATTTATGATATACGGCATCACCTTGTCCCCACATCCTTTTACCTGGTGGGATAATCTAATGTTTATGAACGATATGTGTTTTATATTCTTGATACGTTCTGCTTCTATAATGGTCTTACCTGCAATTCCTACCCGGTGACCACCCTGTATGGTAATAAAACCTTGTCGTATCTCATCCTCAAACGCATACAAGGAATAATTACTTATGTACTCCATCGTTTCTCTTACTTCATTTAAAGAAACTATATAAGCACTATTTTTATCACCTGTCATTCTGTGTTCCTTCGAAACAAAGTACTCTTTGTTGTTATAAATCAGCATAAGGGGGCTATTTACCCTCAGCCTTATCTCCTGTAACAACTCAAAGTCTATCGTAAGATCTGCGATGACTTTTCGTAAATTTATTGAGAATATCTTTAATATCTCCTCACGTTTGTCCAAGAATTGTTCCACCCCTTTATGCTTCCAAAATCTTATTTTAATATATGAGTGTTTGATAAGAATATTCCTCAAACCGATTAAATAAAGAAATACCCTTATAAACCTTGAATTCTACATAAAAACAAGCTACAATGATACAAATTATATGCTGGGAGGATTATTATGAGATACGGATTGATTGGAGCAAAATTAGGATATAGCTATTCCAAAATCATTCATGAGCAGCTGGCATCCTATACATATGATCTGATTCCTCTGAATCAGGAGGAATTCGAAGATTTTATGGAAAAACGACAGTTTAATGCCATTAATGTTACCATTCCCTATAAGAAAGCAGTTTTGCCCTATCTAGATGTAATCTCGCCAGAAGCAAAGTCCATGGGGGCAGTCAATGCCATCGTAAATAAAAACAATCAACTTTATGGCTATAATACCGATTATGACGGATTTCGCTATGCTCTCTTGCATAACCACATAGAGATTAAGAATCAAAAGGTTATGGTATTAGGCTATGGCGGTGCAAGTTTAGCCGTAATAAAGGTGTTGGAGGACCTTTTAGCGGGGGAAATCATCGTTGTGAACCGGACCATAAAGAATAAAGCAATCTCCTATGAAGAGGCAAAAAGAAAGCACAGTGATTCCACTGTACTCATTAACACTACTTCGGTTGGTACATCTCCAGATTTTGATAAATCCCCGATTGACTTAAGCGGCTTTCATAACCTGCAGGCGGTTGTGGATATTATCTATAATCCTTCCGAGACAAAACTGTTAGCTCAGGCAAAGCAAATGGGGATACAAGCAGTAAATGGCTTAGATATGCTAGTAGCTCAAGCCAAATATGCCGTGGAATATTTCTTAGACATCTCTATTGACGATGAACGAATAGAGGAGATAAAGAATAGATTGTAACAAAGCAAAAGAACCTTCATTCCTCTAAAATAAGGAATAAAGGTTCTTTTAAATTTATCATTAAACTCTCTTTAAATAATCGCCTGTACGGGTATCAATCTGAATCTTGTCACCCTGTTCAACAAATAATGGAACATATACAGTAGCACCTGTCTCTACAATAGCTGGCTTAGTTGCACCTGTAGCTGTATCACCCTTAAAGCCTGGCTCTGTATCAGTAATCTCAAGTTCAGCAAACATAGGTGGTTCAATGGCAAATACTGCACCATTATGGGAAAGCATCTTAACCATATCATTTTCCTTAACGAATTTTAAGGAATCCCCGATTGCATCTTCAGTTAATGCAAACTGATCAAAGGTTTCAACATCCATAAAATGATATAATTCACCATCACTATATAAATATTGTTTATCACTCTTATCAATATGAGCCTGTGGACACTTTTCAGTAGGTCTGAAAGTTCTTTCCACAACTCCACCATTTTTAATATCTCTTAATTTAGTTCTAACAAATGCAGCACCTTTTCCTGGTTTAACATGCTGAAATTCAACTACTTGATATACACTATTGTCTAATTCGATCGTTAAACCATTTCTAAAATCGCCTGCTGATACCATACAAAAAATTCCTCCTTAAATATATCACTTAGAATAGTTTATAATACTCTGTTTAAATTTTCAACACCTATTTTTGTCCATACAATTTTTTTCATCATTAATTGATAAAAAAATACTTCCTTATTAGCATTGCCCGTTTGAAGGATAGCTACTACAGATACTCTCTGTAATCTGCTTCACAGAAGCCTTGTTCACATTAAGTATGACATCAGCAGCCCGCCTGTAATAGTCCTCACGCTGTTTAAGCAAAGAGCCTACCTTATCCTCTAGGTTATCACCTCTAAGAAGTGGTCTTGCCATATCATTTTTCAAACGCTTAAGTACGGTGGTTTTGTCAACTTCTAACCAAATTACTAAGCCCATCTCTTTTAAACGTCTTCCATTCTCAGAATGAACTGGGAGACCACCTCCGGTACTGATTATGAGAGGTTTCTCTTCCTCCCCTAATCGTTTTAAAAGCTCGGTTTCCATCAGTCGAAAGGCCATCTCTCCCTGCTCTTTAAAAATGTTAGCTATCGTTTTGCCTTGCTCTTTTTCAATAAGCTTGTCCGTATCAACCAAAGGAAGGTTCAAACACGATGAAAGTTCAGCTCCGATTGTAGATTTCCCACTCCCCATAAATCCAATTAATATCAGATGTTTCTTCTCCATGGTAATACCCCTATTTTTTTTGTTTTTTCAACTTTCTTCTATAAAAGAATAGGACAATTTTCTCTAGATAACGTTTTAGTACAATCTGGATTTCTTCCTTCTTATCAATAGGCTCTACCAGAATATTGTGTATTCCTGCCCTACTAGCCCCATACACGTCAGTAAATAATTGATCCCCTATAAACATGGTATTCGACAAATCTGTTCCCATAAGCTCCATGGCTTTCAGATAATTCTTACGACTTGGCTTACGGGCATTGTAAATATAATGTACATTTACATCCTTATTAAAACGCTCTACACGCTCCACCTTATTATTAGAAATCAGACAGATTTGAAAACCCATTTTTTTTAATTGCTCGAATAAAGCAATCGATTCTTTAGTTGCATCCTCTCCATGCTTTACCAAAGTATTGTCAATGTCGAATAAAAGCCCACGGAAGCCTTTACGATAGAGTTCCTTATAATCTATGGCATAAGTGGATTGGGCACATTGTTCGGGATAAAACCTTTGTAACATACATAAACTCCTTTAAGTCATCCTACATTAATAAATAAACGCAAATATAATCGCAATAATACCTAATACAATTCTATAATAACCAAATACCTTGAAGTCATGTTTCTTGATATAACCCATTAAGAATTTAATAACTCCAACGGATACCAAAAATGCGGTAATCATCGCTACTACTAGAATCAAAAACTCTGTCCCCGTAAAGTTAAAGCCAAACTTTACAAGTTTTAAAAGACTGGCTCCAAACATTACAGGAATCGCTAGGAAAAAGGTAAACTCAGCAGCAACTGTTCTAGATACTCCAATTAACAAAGCTCCAACTATAGTTGCACCGGAACGAGAAGTCCCTGGAATCAGGGCTAGCACCTGAAATACACCAATCAATAAGGCCGCTGTATAGGTTATGTCCTGAAGAGAAGATATCTTTGCCTGCTTCTTTTTATTTCTTTCTTCAATGACAATAAATAGCACACCATAAACAATCAAGGTAATGGCTACAACCTCAAAACGATAAAAATGCTCATCCATCCAATCATCCAAAAAGAATCCAATAATAGCAGCAGGTACAGAAGCAGCTAAGATATGAAACCAAAGCTTCATGGTATCCCATTTAATAAAAGAAAATTTATCCTCTGCACTTTTATTCTTCTTTATCTGAAATGGCCAGATTTTACTCCAGAAAAGTACTACAACAGCCATGATAGCCCCCAACTGAATCACAACACGAAACATTTCCATAAACTTGGAAACATCCGGTATCCCTGCTGTCTCCTTAAAATTAATAAATTTTTCAAGTAATATCATATGACCGGTACTACTTATTGGAAGCCATTCAGTGACCCCTTCAACAAAACCAAATAGTAAGGTTACAAATAATTCATATAATGACATACTTACACTCCTTTAATTTACTAAGGTTTATTCTATCTAAAACCTGTTTATTATTCAAGTAGCAGTTTTGATATTATTTTGACACCATATCATATTTATGCTATATTTTATGAGTACTTTAATATTCTTTAAGAAAGAGGTTGCAACGATGAATATGCCAGATGACAAAAGGGATTTTGGAGTAACCGACATGGATCGGATATATTTCGAATCCAACGGTAAAAGTTTTCGGCAAAATCCAGGAAATAGAAGAAGTTCATCCTCATACGACGTGCGTGGCAGTAAAAACAAGCGCAGGAAGAAATCAGGCCCACTTGGAGTTGTTTTTTCATTAGGCAACATCCTGTTCTTTCCTCTTATGTTTGTTTATTTGGAAATTGTTTTCCATATCAGCATGGAGTTACAAATGAAATATCTTCCTATTTTCGTGTTTTTTGCTATTTCCTTTGGTTTTATTATTTCTATCTTTACATTGCTATTTAATAAGACCATCAACAAGATTATTACTTATTTCTTTACAATATTGGGTTGCTTGCTTTTCTGCATTGAAATGGTTTGTAAGACAGTATTGTCCAGCTATTATCAGCTCTTAAGTTCAGCTGATACCGCAGCCAACAACAGGTTACTGGATTACTGGGATGCTATCCTGTCTGGTATTTGGCAGAAATTATTCAGCATTATCCTGTTATTACTACCGATTATCTTTATTTTTACAATCGGACGTATGTACTTCAGCTTCAAAAGAAAGTCTCTACCACTATTTGGAACTGTATTGGTATTCGGAATCATCTTCCACCTATTTGGATTACTAAGCTTAAAGTTCCCTTGGTCAGGTGACTTTGTTCCTTCCAAATTATATGCATGCGATACCAATGTAGAAGACCAGGTAGAACAGCTTGGTATTATTACCATGCTACGATTAGACGTAAAACATACTTTATTTGTTGATGCTTCGTCAGTAGACTTAGATGATAGTGATTTTAGTGACTTAGACGTTTTAAATCCTGACAAGTCCCCAACTGCCAAACCAAATACCTCTCCGGATGTAAGTGCTGATCCAAATGCAACAACTGAACCAACTACTCCTCCGGTCGATACTTCACCAAACGTGATGGATATAGATTTTGATAATCTAATCGCTAATTCTAAAGATAATAATGTTGAGTGGTTAAACAAATATTTCAGTAACTGCACTCCTACCAATAAAAATGAGTATACCGGTATGTTTAAAGGTTACAATGTGATTTTTGTAACCATGGAAGGTTTCTCAAAATACTTAATTGACAAAGACCGAACTCCAACTCTTTACAAGATGGCCAATGAAGGTTTTGTATTCAACAATTACTATACCCCTCTTCATTTCACCAGTACCTCTGGTGGTGAGTGGCAGAACCTGACGGGGTTATATCCTAAGAATGGTAACCCAATCAGCATGAAGGAATCCGGTATACAGGGTACGAACCTATATTTCTCTTTGGCTCGTCAATTAAACCGTATCGGTTATACTTCTTATGGATACCACAATAATAACGAGATGTATGGCCGCAAAAAATCCCATCCAAATCTGGGATATGACTGGCATCAGGGAGGTATGGGATTTACCTTAGAGACTAACTCAAATGGCAAAGCAATCTGGCCTCAGTCTGATCAGTATATGATTGATACGACTGTAGATGATTATATCAATAGTGGTAAACCATTTAATGTCTACTATTTAACAGTAAGTGGCCATATGCCTTACAATTTCTTAGGGGATGCAATGGCAGTTAAAAACAAGGAAGTTGTAGCTAATCTTCCTTACACCGATACTACAAAAGCTTACATTGCAGCAAATATGGAAGTAGAATATGCCATGAAATCTCTGATTGATAAGCTAGAGGCTGCTGGTATTGCAGATAAAACATTGATTGTAATGAGTCCTGACCATGTCCCTTACTTTGATGTTGCTAGTCTTGAAGAACTTGCTGGAAAGACCTTCGGTGGTTCAGGCCTCAAAAATCTTCAGGAATCTGATCTAGATTTTGATGTATATAAGAATTCTCTGATTATGTGGTCCGGAAGTATGAAGGAGCCTGTCCAAGTAGACAAGATCTGTTCCCAGGTAGATATTCTTCCTACCGTATCTAATCTCTTAGGATTAGAATATGATTCAAGATTGTTAGCTGGTTCAGATGTCTTTAGTGACTCTTCTCCACTGGTTATCTTCTCCTCCTCTTCTTGGAAGACGGACAAAGGATTCTATAACCGTTATACACGAGAATTCACACCAGCTGAGGGCAATACAATGTCAGACAGTGAGATTGAAGAGTATGTCTCTGCTATGAGAAAGATCGTAAGCTATAAACTTCAGGCGTCAGCCTTAATATTAGAGGAAGACTATTATAATATCGTATTTGACGGAAAGAAATAATAAAATAGCATAATGCAAAAAGGTAGTGGTTTATACCACTACCTTTTCTGTTCTATCTTATATGAAATTTATTCTTCTGTCTTCTCTTTTGCATTATCTGCAATCACCTTGTCCTGTACCTCATGAGGAGCCTGCTCATATCTGGAGAATTCATAGGAGAAATCACCAATACCACCAGTCATAGAACGTAAATCTGTAGAATATCCATAAATCTCAGCTAGCGGAATATCTGCTACTACTTCCTGCTTACCACTGGCAATTGGATTCATACCAAGAACACGACCACGTCTCTTATTAAGATCACCCATTACATCACCTGTAAACTTATCTGGAACAACTACCTTTAAGTTTACGATAGGCTCTAATAAAACAGGGTTAGCCTCTACAAAGGCTTGCTTAAATGCAAGTATAGTAGCCATCTTAAATGCCTGCTCAGATGAATCTACTGGGTGGTAAGAACCATCCACTAAAGTTGCTTTCACACCAACTACAGGATAGGAAGCTAAAGGTCCTTTGATAACACTTTCCTGCAGACCTTTTTCTACTGCAGGGAAATAGTTTTTAGGTACAGAACCACCAAAAATCTTCTCTTCAAATACATAAGCGCTCTCTAAATCACCGGATGGTTCAAAATCCATTAAAACATCACCATATTGACCATGTCCACCGGATTGTTTCTTATGTTTACCACGAACCTGAACTTTCTTACGTATTGTCTCTCTATATGGAACTCTAGGTTTTGATATCTCTATTTCTACCTTATACTTGCTTAATAATTTACTTACTACTACATCAAGCTGTTGCTCACCGATACCATACAGCAATGACTGACGATTTTCTTTATCGTTAACAACCTTAAGAGTAAGATCTTCATCCATAAGCTTAGCGAGTGCCTGACTTACCTTATCATCATCACCTTTATTCTTGGTTGTAAAACGTACATACGTATATGGCGTAGCTGATACTGGTTTCTCATAAAGAACCGGATTAGCCTTGGTAGCCAGTGTATCGCCGGTACTTGTATTAGAAAGTTTACCAATAGCTCCGATGTCACCAGCCTTTAATTCCTTAACCTCCATCTGGTCTTTACCACAGAATACATAAAGTCTGTTAATCTTCTCTTCTGTCTCTGTATTTACATTATATATTGTACTATCCGCTTTCACAGTACCGGAACAAATTTTAAACAAATTAAACTTACCGATAAATGGATCAGCTATCGTCTTAAATACTTTAGCACTAAATGGTTTTGTCTCATCATAATCTCCATGGAAGGTTTCTTTTGTCTTCTGATTTATTCCTTCTATAGTATTCCTATCAGGAGATGGGAAGTACTTGTCCACTGCCTGTAAGAGCATTGTAGTACCTCTGCATAAAGTTCCTGAGCCCATCAAAACTGGTACAACGGAACCATCTATAACACTGCTGCGAAGTGCCTGGGAAATCTCTTCCTGGGTAAATTCTTCACCAGCAAAATATTTTTCCATCATTTCTTCGTTGGTCTCCGCAACTGCCTCTAATAAAGTCTCTCGACAAGTTTCCAGATTTGCCATAGAGTAGTCCGGAAT
>JAEYRR010000034.1 GCA_023435505.1 Bacillota bacterium
CCATGTGTCATGGAACGAGAAATCGTATCATACATAATATTCAAACTAGAATTGCCATATATAATTAAATTATCTGCTGGAACTTCCATTATATCTCCGATAAGCTGTTTAGCCTCTGAGATACCATCTAATACACCATAATTTCTACAATCTGTACCATCATCACAAGTCAGATCTGTATTACTGTTTAATACATCCATCATTCCCATGGAAATATCTAACTGATCAGCTCCCGGTTTTCCTCTTGACATATCAAGATTAAGACCTTTTGCCTGAAACTGTTTATATTCTGCTGATAGTTTAGAATGTAACTGTTCCAATTCTTCTCTACTGAGATTTGCATAAGCTTCCATTGAATATCCTCCTTAATTTTGTCCTGTACTATTATTTCTAGTATTTTATAATACAATCTATAATTATGCAAGATTGTTTTTTTGATAAAACATAAAAGACGTTGTACTTTAAGATGAATTTCGGTTATACTTTTATATATTTGGAGGAAAAGCAATGAAGGTAACAGGTTTAATAACAGAATATAACCCATTTCATAATGGTCATAAATTTCATATAGAAGAAGCAAGACGTTTGACAGGGGCTGATTATATCGTAGTTGTTATGAGCGGCGATTTTGTTCAGCGCGGAACACCCGCCTGTATGGACAAGTATTTAAGGACCGAGATGGCTTTAAGCTGTGGGGCTGATCTTGTAGTGGAACTTCCTGTCCTCTTTGCAACAGCCAGTGCAGAATATTTTGCATTGGGAGCAATTAAAATATTAGACAGTTTAGGCTTTGTTGATACTATCTGTTTTGGCAGTGAACTTGGAGATTTAAAGCCTCTTCAGGTGATTACAGATATTCTTCTTAAGGAACCTGCTAACTTTAAAGACTCGCTAGCATACCACATACAACAGGGTGACACATACCCTTCCGCACGGAAGAAAGCATTGTTAAATGAACTTCCTAAGGACAAACTTGCTCTTTATGAAAGTATATTAGCGGCTCCTAATAATATCCTTGGAATAGAGTATCTCAAAGCATTAAAGCTTTTAAAGTCTTCTATGCAACCATATACCATCAAAAGAAAGATTGCACATTATCATGAACAGAACCTCAATAACGAGATAAGTTCTGCTACCTCTATACGAAATGAGCTTTCAAAAAACCACCTGACAGATCTTAAAGAGACTGTACCGTCTAAAGTATATGAGATTCTTAAGTCCAATTATCAAAAACGATTTCCTATCGTAGCAGATGATTACTCGTCTGAGATCTACCATAAGCTTTTATATAGTGAGTCAGATTCCCTGATGAACTATTTGGATATAAACGAAGATTTATGTCAAAGAATCTATAACAACCTTTACAACTATCAAAGTGTCACGCAGTTTATACAAGTATTAAAATCTAAAAATTATACCCTCACCAGAATCAGTAGAAGTCTCTGCCATATCCTACTGGAGCTTAGACAAGATGATTTACACCCTTTAAAATGGCATAAAGGCGAGGAACGCTCTCATGTTACCAACCGTATATTGCCACAATATATAAGAATTCTGGGATTAAAAAAAGAAGCCTCTTTTCTTTTAAAGAAGAAAACACTGACTAATTCATTACCAATCATTACGAAGATGGCCGATGCTAAGAATAAATTGTCTCCGGAAGCTTTTCTGATGCTATCCATGGATATAAAAGCATCCAGCCTGTATCAATATAAAGTATATGAAAAATTCGGCACAAGACTTGCCGGAGAATATAAGCAAGGAGTAATACTATATTAAGGTAGAAAAACGCCTCCCCACTGTCTAGTGGGAAGGCGCTTTTTTCTTTATATTAACTTTTCCATCTCATCTAACATAGATTCAAATACAGTTAATGCCTCTTCTATTGACTCAGTTTTTGTCATATCTACACCAGCACCCTTTATTAAATCAATAGGATCCTTTGAACTTCCTCCTTTTAAGAAGTTCAAATAGTCATTCACTTCCTTCTGTCCTCCTTCTAGAATACGTTTCGATAAAGCAATAGCTGCGGAATATCCTGTAGCATATTGATACACATAAAACGGAGTATAAAAGTGAGGAATTCTGGCCCATTCCATGTCAATCTCATCATCTATAACAACCTGATTACCGAAATACTTAACATTTAAGTCATGGTATATCTTACTAATGGAATCAGCTGTTAGAGGTTCTCCCTCTGCTACCCTCTGATGTGTAATCTTTTCAAATTCAGCAAACATCGTCTGGCGATAGAGAGTTGTTCGAAATTGTTCTAACTGATAATTAATGAGATATGCACGTTTTTGCTTATCAGTAGTTGTGCTTAATAAATAATGCATCAGTAATGCTTCATTACAGGTCGATGCAACCTCTGCAACAAAGATCTTGTATCCGGCATATATATATTGCTGGTTATGATCTGAATAATAAGAATGAATAGCATGACCCATCTCATGACATAAAGTAAATGTGTGATTAAGATTATTTTGAAAATTAAGCAAGACATATGGATGAGTGCCATATGCCCCCCAGGAATAAGCTCCACTTCGTTTACCCTGATTCTCATAGATATCTATCCAACCATTTTGATAGCCTTCTTTAAGAATTGTCTGATATTCTTCTCCTAATGGTTTTAATCCTTCCTGTACAAGCTTCTTTGCTTCTTCAAAATTGATTGTAATTGATATATCAGCAACCATTGGCACATATAGGTCATACATATGAAGTTCCTTTAGTCCAAGGCATTTCTTACGAATATCCATATAACGATGTAACAACGGTAATTTTTCATTCACTACCTGGATCAGATTATCATAAACCTTCAATGGAATATTGCTGTCATCCAATTCCATCGCCATACTAGAAGAATATTTTCTTGCCTTGGCATAAAAACTTTCCTGTTTAAGATTAGCTGTGTAAAGTGAAGCTAATGTGTTTTTATAACTGATATATGGGGCATACATTGCCTCGAATGCATCCTTACGAACCCTACGGTCGTTGCTTTGTAAGAAGCTCGTATAGCGACCATGTGTTACTTGAACCTCCTGTTGATTCTCATTTAATATAGTGGAAAACTTTATATCTGCATTATTAAACATCGAAAATATAGTAGAAGGCGCCTCTGATATCTCTCCTGCTGCAGCCAACAGTTTTTCCTCTGCTTCACCTAAAATATGTGGTTTTCTGCGGATCAGATTGTCTAAATAACGTCTATAAAATTCTAATTTATCACATTCTTTATAATACTGCTCTAAATTCGCCTCTGATAATTTCATTATCTCAGAATTAAAAAAGGAAATAGCCCCTTCAAATTTAACAGCCAGCATGGAAGCTTTATCACTTAATCTTTGGTATGTGGCATCGGCCGTATCCTCATGATATCTTTGATTAGAATATACAAATAGTCGCTCCAGAAGTAGGGATGTCTTATCCTTTAAAGACAGGAAATTATATAGTTCTTCAGCAGAACTAATTGCCTTTCCCTCATAAGAAGCTAATTTGGGAATCATCACTTCCACTTTATTGTATTCCTGATTCCACATCTCATCATTCGGATATAAATCCTGAATCGCCCATTTATCCTTTGAATCGATCTCATCTCTTCTTTTTAATTTACCACTATCGTTCATAGACTCATCCTTTCTATGATAATAATCATATCAAGGGATAGTATACCACATGGAGATAAAAATAACTATCTTACAGCTTTTTCAGTTATCCCACATACAAATCCATCTATATAATCGAGAAATACCTGTCTAATCTGAATTCTCTTATTCTCACTGATTGGTAAGAAAGTACCATTGGACAAATGAAGCTTACTATATTCATATTTAATAATATGATGGCTGTTGACCAGATACGATTTT
>JAEYRR010000052.1 GCA_023435505.1 Bacillota bacterium
TTCGAATACAACGCCCACATCCGATTTAATCGAAGAGATACTTTTAGACTGTGCATTATTGTAAACATAATTCATATCTATCCGTCCACCAAGAAGTATATCCAGTAGCACATGAGTACCATACTGATCAAAAAGGTTGTAGTAATACTCTTTTTGATCATCGACACTTTGAGTAGAAACATCCTTGTTTAGAGCCTTTCTAAATTTTGATTTCGTATACTTGATAAAATCCTCAACTTCTAAATCGGAAGAATCTATGTACTCTCGTTCCTTTATTACCCTAATCTTATCCTTAATATAGACATTTTTTGAAGTCGAGGAAGAATCTGTGTAAGTCGATAGATTGAAATCAAGTTTTATCTTTGAAAACAATCCATAAGAAAAGGATCCCGATATTTTTTGAGCTTCATCTTGTTGAAAACTCTTCATAGAACTGCCAGCTGTTGTTATACTATTCTGCACAACGCGTGATTTACGGTAGATGTAGCCTTCTTTTGATAACTTTTCTGTATCCAGAATCTTCCCACCAGATGAAAGATCGTCTTCATTGAAGTAACCTTTTGTCACGACGTTGTAGCCGTATCCAAGAATTCCTCTGTAATTATTATCCGGATCTCCCATGTCAAGAAGGTCATCTTCCTCATTGTCTGTGGAACCAAGATTATCTTTTTCATTGTCTGTAGAACCAAGATTATCTTTCTCATCGCTTTGCTTATCTTCTAATAAATTATTGTTGTCGTTTTTAGTTTTGCTGCAAGATGTCAATGAAGTAAGGGTAACGAGCAAAACGAGAATACAATAGATAAGACACTTGCTATTCATAATCTTTTTAATATTAATAATACTCTTCCTTTTCATAACAACCTCCTTATGATTGGTTTACTTCATTCGACTAAATATAAATGACTGCGGTCATTTATTATTATAAACCGACAAATATTGGATGTCAATCAAGACTGCAATATATTAAAAACTGTTATGCTGAAATCTACAAAAAATAACAAAAAGGCTTAAGAACATCGATTTATCAACATTTCTAAGCTTAGGTCATGGAGATTTGGCAACTACAGAAAAGAACTCTATCTTAAACGAACAGTATAACCCTAAAAAACTCCGTAAAGCAATGTCAAAAGCCGTATAATCTTTGACAACAGAAAAGGTCGTTTGACAACAAGTATTCTAGGGCAACAAAAAAGTGTCAAACACTTATGTTATAAGCATTTAACACTCTCAATTATTCAAGCGCGAGACGGCGCATGAGGTCCGGGGGACCTCAGTCCTGCGCGGACCGAAACGAAGTGTAGACATTCGAACTCGGAGCCCAGGATTGGGCTCTATAAATAAGAAAGAGTATCCTTTACGGATACTCTTTCTTATTTATAGAGCGCGAGACGGGATTCGAACCCGCGACCCTCGCCTTGGCAAGGCGATACTCCACCACTGAGCCTCTCGCGCGTTTTTCAGTTGTCTGTTGAAGACAAGAGATAGTATACTACGGAAATAGCTTCTTGTCAATAACTAATTGTAATGTTTTTTGTAAATTATATATACAATTAGACGAATTATTGATTTTCAAAGACCAAACTGATTAAGTATTGAAAATGAGCAAGCTCTTTTTCAGCCAGACGTTGTACTTGTTTTATATTCATGGTCATCCATAACTCTTCTGCCTTCAAACCAAGATAAGCCAGCATAACCCCACACTCCAAGTATACAGCACTACGCTGAAAACTAGTCATCATGGCTTCATTTTTTGTATAGACATGAACCCTGCTGTCGCTTATTACATAACGATATGGACTTAAAAATAATCTGGATGGCACATGAGCGGAAGCTGCAAGAATAGCTCCAATATTGGCTTCTGTATTACTTTTATAGATACATTTCTTATCCACAATCAGTCTATTGGCTGCCTTAGAATATTGACGTAAACGATGCTCCGGTTTTCCAAACGCCATAATGGCAATCCAAGGGCCAACTTCTTTATTGTCATCCTTAGAATAAACTATCGCATTCTTTGTAAAATCTACATCTTCTGTTTTTCGTATCTTTTCAACACCAAGAATTGAACAACCGATCTCTTTCGTCATCAAATATAACGCTAATTGTCCCATCAGATAACCTGCATTAATTAGCTGTTTTTGTAAATCATCTAAGTAAATAACCATATAATAAGGAGCTTTGTTGGAAAACAACTCCCTATGTCGTCTTTGTATATCCTTATTCCGAAGGATAGCAAAATTATCTTTCTTATCCGGATCAATTCCCCTAAGATATTTAGTATAATTTATTATCTTTCCTTCCATTTCAGGCTGCAGCTCGTCCATCACAAAGGATTTTGTCCAGCCCTTGCAATTAATTGCCTCATAAATATCCATGGATTAAAACGCCTCTCATCTATACCAAATAATAATCTATTTTTTATCAATCTAAGTGTAACATAACTATTACAACATTATTTCACAATTTTTACATCTATATTACACTTTTTTTCGTTACATTATATAAGGGGGGCCTCATCAATAGCCCTATATCATTTATAATATGTCGGTCAAATTAAGTTTATAACTGGTAATTTAATATTTAAAGCAAAAAAGGTCCCGTACTGATTCGTACGAAACCTCTTTTGTTAAGCATTCGCCTTTTCCATCGTCTTACGATAGTATAAAGGCGAGATACCATAATGTTTTTTAAATAGTTTGCTGAAATGATTGACATCATCATAGCCCACGCTATTGGCTATGGTTTTAATGCTACCACCTTCCCCACTAACCAGAATATCTCTGGCCTTTTCTAAACGGATTTTAATTAAGTAATTGATAGGAGATTCCCCAGTCTCCTCTTTAAATATTTTTGATATGTAGACAGGACTAAGATACATATTTCGAGCAATTTTATCTAAGGATATCTTGCTGGCATAGTTTTCGTCTAGATAAGTAACAATTCTTCTCACAACATAATTCTTATTATAGGACTCAAAATTATAGCTATTCTGTTTTTCCTGCATTTCTCCACCTAATAACTCACGAATGATTAATAGTAGCATTTTCATGAGCTGGGCTTTTAGCATAAAATATTTCCCAACCTGGTCCCCGGTTTGCTCTGCTACCATTTCCCAGCATATTCTGCTAATCTCCTTCTTAAGGTCACCTGAGGTATGCATAATATTTTCATTATTTTTAATAATAATCGAATTAGGGGGCATATTTTTAAATTTAAAGTTAGTGAAGCCAATAAACACCTCCACTGTTGGCTCTTTTTCATTCACTACGATGTTGTGATGCCTGACTCCAGGATTACACATAATAATGTCTCCTGCTGTCACATCATACGTAATTCCGTCAATATAATACCTACCTGTTCCAGACAAGATATAAGTTATTTCTGCAAAATCATGGTCATGGTAATGATCGTCCCTTATCATTTTTTCCTTGCTTGCAAAGAATATAGTCGGATTAAAATCATCATCTGTAATATCGAAATCATGCATTAACCTCACCTCCCAAATGTAATCAGAGATAAATCTATTATACATAAATTGTTGTACTTTTTAAAGTAATTTTCGACAGATTCTTGTAGGCAATTATATCGTCAGACATGTTAAAGAATATCATTCCCCTTAAAAGCAAAAGGCTTCCCATAGAATAGGAAGCCAATGCACTTGTTATTCTCTTTATTTTGTAAAATATGCTACACCAGATTCAAAAATGTGCTGATTCTGGTCACCCACAATGTTTAGGGCTACACCATCTCCACGACGCTCAGAGTGTCCCATTTTACCAAGGATACGACCATCAGGGCTTGTGATACCTTCAATAGCATAGAAACTACCATTAGGATTATAATCCTCATCCATAGTTGGATTGCCCAAAAGATCTACGTACTGAGTAGCTACCTGACCATTTTCAAATAACTTCTTAATACAGTCCTCATTTGCCACAAAACGACCTTCTCCGTGGGAAGCTGGAATGGCATATACGCCACCTAGTTCTGCCTGCATAAGCCAAGGGGATTTATTGGTTACGACCTTGGTGTATACTGATTTACTGATATGGCGGCCGATGCTGTTACGGGCAAGGGTCGGAGCATCCTCTGTCTGTGGAAGAATCTGTCCATTAGGTACCAGTCCCAGTTTAATCAGAGCCTGGAAGCCGTTACAGATACCGAGGATTAAGCCATCACGGTTATTTAATAAGTCATGGACAGCCTCCATGATTCCAGGATTACGGAAAGCGGATGCAATAAATTTGGCGGAACCATCCGGTTCATCACCTGCACTAAAGCCACCTGGGAACATAAGAATCTGAGCCTCTTGAATCGCTCTGATATAAGCGTTTACAGAGTCTGTAATGTTCTGCTCGCTCATATTTTTAAATACGACAGTATTAACAGAAGCACCTGCTGCTTCAAAAGCTTTCTTGGAATCATACTCACAGTTGGTTCCTGGGAATACTGGGATAAAGACATTTGGCTTCGCTATCTTATTCTTCGCTACATAGATGTTCTTAGCGTCATATAAACCAGTTGTAATCTTCGTCTGTTCCACATCGCTCTTCGTTGGGAATACTTTTTCCAAGGTACCGGTCCAAGCCATAAGAGCTTCGTCCATTGTAATAGCCATATCCCCATAAACGAAGTTTGCTTCCTCTATGGTCTCTCCAACTACAGTGTAAGCAGCACTAACCTTATCAAGGTCTTCAATCGCAACCTCTGCTAGGATATTACCATAAGCCGGCATAAACAGTTCTTCTTTTTCTACACTAGTCTCTATTCGAGCACCGATTTT
>JAEYRR010000070.1 GCA_023435505.1 Bacillota bacterium
AGGATGGACAGTGACAGTAATTTACCCATAACCAGTTGACTTCTGGAAATTGGACTGATTAAGAGACTGGTTAAGGTTCCCCTCTCCTTCTCTCCTGTAATGGAATCAATACAGAGACTCATGGCTCCGGCAAACAGAAAAATAGTTACCATGTATGGGATAATGGAGCCTAGCATTTTTCCGGTTGCCCGCCCTGTGTCAACTAACTGGGAGGTCCCTTCTTCTCGGTCTATCTCAAATACAGTAAGCTGATTGAGATCTCCTAGGCGCTCTGTTAACACCTGATTCTTATATGGGTATAACACCTGGCTGATAAAGTCTTCCCTGGCATTATTAGAAGTATCCTCAGATGGGTTATAATACGTCTTAATCTCTGGTAAATCTGCTCCATTTCTATAGGTATTGACCTTTTCAGAAAAATTATCCTCAAAGATTACTATAAGATCGGCTTTTCCCTGTTTAATCTCTTCCTTACAGCTTTCTAATTGTTCTTTTTCAATACTACTGATCTTGGCATCCTTCATCCCCTCCACATAAGTCTGCAGTTCCTCCGGTAGATTATACAGATATACCATATCCTCATGTCTACTGGTCTCGTCCATCTGATTAGATACCAATATACCAATTAAGCTGTACATACCAACTGTAATAATAAGAGGGAGGACAAAGAGGGCAAACACCAACTTTTTGTCGAGGAAGACCCGCCGGAGCTCCTTGGCTACAATCTGCCTTACAGGCAGAAACCTATTTTTCTTCATAGTAAGCCTCCTCCCCTACTTCCTGAATATAGATCTTAAAAAATGCGTCCTCCAGATTATCGGCCTCACCTGATTGAAGAATCTCCTGGAGGTTCCCTTCTAAGACCTTGCGACCATTGATGATGATTCCAATCCGATCACAAAGCCTCTGTGCTTCTGACATGATATGTGTCGAAATAATAATCAGCTTTCCCTGATTCCTTAGTTTTAATAGATAATCCGTCACTTTTCTTGCTGTAATGATGTCTAGCCCATTTGTTGGTTCATCAAAAATCACAATATCCGGATTATGTACTAGGCTCACCGCTATAGAAGCCTTCTGTTTCATTCCCGTAGAGAGTTCCTCCACTTTTTTATCTTGGAACTCAGTGATCTGAAAATAGGAAAACAGTTCCTGTTGTCTGGCCATGATTTCTCCCTCGCTCATCCCATGCAATCTTCCAAAGAAATGAAACAGATAAGCCGGCGTAAAATTAGGATCTAGCTGAATCTCATTGGTTAGAAAGGCCATACGCTCCCTTAGTATTTCCTCCCTCTTACTTAAATTATCACCATTGATTCGTATTTCTCCAGTAGTAGGCTTTAAGAGAGTGGAAAGGCAGCGCAGTGCAGTAGTTTTACCAGCTCCATTGGGCCCAAGAAGACCATATATCTCACCCTCTTTTGCGATAAAACTAATATCAGAAACTGCTTTTTTTATACTATCCTTAGTCTTTAGTTTTTTCTTTTGTCTGGCAGATAGCTTATATATCTTGGATAGATGCAATACTTCTATCATATTCTAACCTCCTACTTAGGCTTAGTATTAAAAAAGTTGCTGCATCGGTAGATCTCTCCATATAATCTCCGCCGGTACAACAACTCCTTATGATATGCGCTTCTAAAGGTCTGTAAAATTAATCATACTCCAAAGCTTGGCATCCTGAGTAATCTTATATTCACTTGACCATACTTTATATTTTGCTATAAAAATAGCATCTCTTTGTTCCTCTATCATCTGTTCCTTCTTCTGGGCAGTAGCATCCTCGTCAAAAGCACTGATTAATTTGAGGATAACATAGCCTTCCGTTGTCTCAATCACAGGACTGATTTCTCCTACTTTCAAGGAAAATGCAGCGTTCTCAATCTCAGGGTTGTCCCCTTCCCAAGAGTAATATCTACATAAGAGGCATCCGTGTTAGAGCCAGCAAAGTTTCCAAAATCTTCTGTCTCTAAGGCTTTCTCTCTCATAGCATCTGCACGTTTCTTAGCAGTCTGTTTCTGAGTCTCATCAAGTGCAATCTGAGTACCATTCTTATCTTTCCCATTAGTCATGACCATTAACATCTGTAATTTAATCTGTTTTGCTTCCTCATCACTGATGTCTGTATTAACCTCATTGGTAGCAACTGTATATACCTTATCTGCCAGATAATTATCCTCTAATACACGTCTTACCACATCCTGGGTGATGCCATATTTCTTCTGGTCTGCCTCAGTGATCTTTTCCATATATTCCACCACCTGGGCTTCTACTTCTTCTTTCTCACTATCCTCTAGTGCGATTTCTAACTCTGCTGCTTGCTGTACCACTATCTTTATCTTAGTTATCTCACTTAAGAGTTCATCCTTAGCCATATCAGAAAAAGTCTTTCCATCTTCTATGGAGAAATTCCAAACATCCTCTCCTAGACTTGGCTCATATTTATTCTTAATCTGAAGTTGATAGATTAAAAGCTCCCGATATTTCACTTCTGTCTTTCCAACTGTGAGCACCACATCATCTAACTGTAAGCCATCTGTCTGCGCACTAGCTTCAGGACTTACTAAAGCCGTAGCGGATGGGTTTACAGAAGGATTAGGACTCCCACTTGCAGAAGGTTTTTTTTCACTACTGCATGAGGTCATCATAGCAACAAAGGAAATCGCCACTACCCCGCCAATCATGTATTTCTTCCATGCTTCTTTCTTCATGTTATCCTCCATACATTACGTAATATCACTACACTGAGTATATAGCATTCTACTTGGGAAGGCAACCCTATTTCTGAGGGTCACTGCCTTCCTGCTCCACTGACGCAAGCTTTATGGAACCTATTTTTTCTAATACAGACTTAATCAGTTCAAAGAGAGCCAGGGGCTCAATCCTCTCCTTTTTCTTATCCTTTTTATCCAGATGATAGACAAAGGTAGGACGGCTGCCCTTTTCCATAGTAAGGATGCCATGATATTCTTCTAACAGCTTTGGAATCTGAACCACATCTAAAGGTGCCTGTTCATACATAACCATTCTAATCTTGCGATTCTTATACTCTAACTTAGTGACAAAGGCTTTCTTGGCGATAGACTTGATATAGGCAATGTTAAGCAGGTTGTTCACTGCTGCAGGCATATCACCAAACCGGTCAACTAACTCCTCCTGCATATCCATAAATTCAGTTTCACTTGCTATCTCTGCAATCCGCTTATAGATATCCAACTTCTGAAACTCACTTTTAATATACGTAGCAGGAATGTAAGCATCAATGTCTATATCTACAGAGGTTTCAAACATATCCTCTACTGTGATTTCGCCCTTTAAATTCTTAACTGCCTCATTTAACATCTTACAGTAAAGATCATAGCCCACGGCTTCCATGTGTCCATGCTGCCTCTCTCCAAGAAGATTACCTGCCCCTCGAATCTCTAAGTCTCTCATGGCAATCTTAAAGCCGGAGCCAAGCTCTGTAAATTCCTTAATGGCCTGCAGACGTTTTTCTGCCACTTCTCTAAGGACCTTATCTCTCCGATACATTAGAAAAGCATAGCTGCTTCGGTTGGAACGTCCTACCCGTCCTCTTAACTGATAAAGTTGAGAGAGACCTAAACGGTCAGCATCATCAATGATCATGGTATTTACGTTGGAGATATCTAACCCCGTTTCAATTATGGTGGTGGATACCAGCACATCAATTTCCCCATTGATAAAACCAAACATGATATGCTCTAATTCTCTCTCACTCATTTGACCGTGGGCAAAGGCCACATTAGCCTCTGGTACCAGTTCGCCGATATGGTTAGCCACATCCTCAATGGTATTCACCCGATTATATACATAATAGACCTGTCCATTTCTCGCTAATTCTCTGTGAATTGCTTCTCGGATAATTTCATCGTTATGCTCTAACACATAGGTTTGAATTGGCATACGGTCCACCGGAGGCTCCTCCAATACACTCATATCACGGATGCCGATAAGACTCATATGCATGGTTCTAGGAATTGGAGTAGCGGATAATGTAAGCACATCCACATCCTTTTTCATTTGCTTGATTTTTTCTTTATGGGTAACGCCAAAACGTTGTTCCTCATCTACAATTAATAAGCCTAAATCCTTAAATACCACATCTTTAGACAACACTCTGTGCGTCCCGATGACGATATCCAAAGTTCCATTTTTCAGACGTTCCAAGGTCTTTTTAATCTCCTTGGCCGTACGGAAACGGGACATCATATCGATGCTAATTGGAAAATCCATCATGCGCTGTACAAAGGTATTATAATGCTGTTGGGCTAAAATCGTAGTCGGTACTAAAAATACTACCTGTTTACCGTCCGATACGGCTTTAAAGGCTGCTCGGATGGCAATCTCTGTCTTGCCATAGCCAACATCTCCACAAATCAGACGGTCCATAATCTTGGTGCTCTCCATGTCCCTCTTGGCATCCTCAATGGCCTGAAGCTGGTCATCCGTCTCCTCATATGGGAACATCTCCTCAAATTCACGCTGCCAAACAGTATCAGGACCAAACTGGTAACCAGAGGTCTTCTGCCTTACGGCGTAAAGCTCCACCAAATCCTTCGCCACAGCTTCCACGGCTGTCTTGACTTTCTTCTTAGTATTCTTCCACTCCAAGGAATTCAGCTTATTTAATTTTGGCGCCTTGGCATCTGCTCCAGCGTATTTTTGCAGCACATCAAGGCCGGTAGCAAGGATGTATAGCACTCCGCTGCCGGCATACTCAATCTTTAAATAATCCTTTACAACACTGTCTACCTCAATCTTTTCAATACCGCGGTAAATACCAAGACCATGGTTCTCGTGTACTACATAATCTCCTATATTAAGGTCCGTAAAGCTGTGGACCCGATTTCCTTCGTAGTTTTTCTTTTTCTTTAATTTTTTAGCTTTCTTTGAGCCAAAGATATCGCTTTCTGAGATGACTACGAACTTTATCAAAGGATACTCAAACCCTCTGTGTAGAGGTCCAGAAGCCACAAAAATCTCTCCCGGCTGTACCGGTCTTGTAAAGTCCTCACTATAAAAGGCGTTCAGATCAAAATCAAGCAGATCCTGGCTTAAGCGTTTTGCACGACTCTTGGAACTGGATATCAGTATGATTCGATATTTTAGCTCTTTCCAAGCCTTTAAATCCTTGACTAAGACATCAAAATTTTTATTGTAAGGACTGACGGATTTGACGGTAAGATCATACTTTTTCTTTGCCGCTATATTGGTGGTTCTATGCTCCATGGTACTTAGAATTATGGTCTTTTGACGGGCTAGCTTCACACATAGCTCTTTATAGGAATATATGGAGTCTGCCTGGCTTGGGAGAATATAACCAGACTCCAAACGTCCTGCCATACCCTCACGAAATTCTAGCTCTACGGCCCCACCCCGTTCATCCATGCGAAGTGGTTCATCGACGAAGAAAATTGTATTATCCTTCGTAAAATAGTCAAAAAAGGACACTGTCTTCTCATAAAAGTAAGGAACAAAGCTATCCATAGCAACGGAGCCATTGTATTCGCTGATTCGCTCTAAGAATTCCTCAATGATTTCTTTGATTCTTCTGGCTTCGTCTAATTTTTTATCATTTTTTAACACATTATGGTACTGCTCAAATTCCTGCTCGATCTTCTTCTTTCCCTTTGCCACCATAGGTGGTGTGAAGATAAACTCCGTTGCAGGATAGATGTTAAGCTGGTCCACATTTTCGATGGAGCGCTGGCTTTCCACATCAAAAGAACGGATGGTATCCACTTCATCATCCCAGAACTCTATACGGTAAGGAGCCTCCTCTGTCATAGGAAATATATCTAGGATGCCACCACGAACAGCGAACTGACCAGGGGTCTCCACCTGAACACTTCGCTCATAACCCAGTAATACCAGTTGCTCAATCAGCTTTTCAAACTCATATTCCTTGGCAATCTCTATAATAAGTACCCTACTCTTTAACTGCTCTAAAGGAAGGATACGGTCCATTGCTCCATCAATCGTCATGACAATAGTGGCCGGTTCATTCTCAAGTAACTTCTTAAGTACCATCAACCGCTCTCTTACAATAGCATGACCATGGATATCTGCACTGTAGAAAATAATATCCTTGGCAGGATAGAGAAATACATTTTTCTCATATAAACGGAAATCCTCATAGATTTCCTTGGCTTTCAATTCATTATACGTGACAATGACCTTAAACCGACTTTCTTCCCCGATTCCCGCCATCAAATGGCACTTCTGGGAATCAATACAGCCAGTCAGCTGTACCGGGGTTAAATCCAGCTTCAGGTCATGGTCCAACTCCATGTATTCATTTAGTTCCTTTAAGGGGTAGAAAAAAGTATTCATGGTTCCTCCAAAAGCAGTTTGTGGCTCTGCTAAGCCTTTTTATTAAACTGGTTCATAGCAGCATCCACATCCTCAGTGAGAATAGTTTTTACTACCTGAGCCACCTTCTTCCTTGTATCGTTAATTACTGCCCTGTCTTCCGTAGAAAAATGTCCGGTAACGTAGTCCGCCAAATCCCAGCCTTCCGGCTTGTTGCCAACACCTACTTTAATTCGAGTAAACTCCTGGGTTCCTAAGTGGGCAATGATATTCTTCATGCCGTTGTGCCCACCAGCACTCCCTTTCTTACGGATACGCACTTGCCCAACATCTAGGCTGATGTCATCGTAAATGACAATAAGCTCTTCCTCCGTAATCTTATAAAAATCCACCAAAGGTCTCACACTTTCACCACTTAGGTTCATATAGGTCTGTGGCATGGCAAGAAGCACCTTCTGTCCTTCTATATAGCCTGTGCCACAGACTGCCTTATGTTTAATATAATCCATCTTAATATTATATTCTTCTGCAATACGGGTAATGCAATCAAATCCAACATTATGTCTGGTATGTTCATAACGAAGTCCAGGATTGCCTAATCCTACAATAATAAACATTACTTTATCCTCATTTCATATAAATCATCTGCATACGCAAACAGGGTCCACCGTAGACTTACGCTGGACTGTTTGAACATCTGTTTAGTTTATTGTACCCTTTTTTTATGAAAGATACAACGATGGATTCTGTTATTCTATACTCCACCAATCTTTTCTGTCTTTTAATGCTTCATAATTATTCTGATCATATTCAGACCTCTGCTCCGTTCTAAGCTCACCATCCTGAGTACTAAGTAACAATACACTATTCTTCATATACGCTTCTAACGGCTTCATCCATTCCTTAAACAAAGAATCTTTATATATATAAGATGAACCAAATTCAAAGGATGCACCCTCTGTCTGCACAATCTCTCCTTTTTTATTTGCCCGATAAATTCGGTATTCACACCCCCCTGATTCATCTCTCGAATCCTTTATGAAACTCATGAGAAATGGACCTGCCTGATCTTTACCGTAATAGATATTATTCCATCCAGTTCTTGCATGATGAGCCATCTCATTATGGAGAATCTTACCCTTTTTATCTTTAACAAAAACAAAGCCGCTATCTCCATCCCCGGCATTTCCTGTATAGACCTCTAATACGAAACCATCAGACCATTGAACAGAGGAATTCTTAGAGGTATAGATTAGCTTATAATAATCTTCCAATACATTTTCTCCTATTGTCTTCTTCCAATCCTCGTAAGCATCCCATGTACTTGGTAACAGATAACCAAACCCATACTTGCTATCCTCGGATATCTTATTAGTACTAATAGGAGTCTCAGAAGGATTGACTGCCTTAGGCGTTTCTGTTGGCGTTTCTGTTGGCTTTTTTGTTTCTTCCGGTTTTACTGTTTCTACTGGCTTTACTGTTTCTACTGGCTTCACCGTTTCCTTCGGTTTCGTCTCTTGTTTCACCTGACTCACCTGCTTAGCGATGTCCTGACCTTCCTCCTTACGATTTGCCCCTAAAAATGTAAAACTGCCAAGCACTACAACAATACCTATGACAATCATCCAGAATCCAGGTTTCTTGTACTTCATGACATTTCTTATTCTTCCCTTGATACCTTTTTCCCCAAAGAATAAAGGCGAGCCTAAAGTTATCTGTTTCTTATAACTCGCCATATGTACTAACGTAGTGGAATATGCTTTGCGATCTAATAAATTACTGTTTTTAAGAACTGCTTCATCACAGGACATCTCCATGTCCCTCCCCATCAGATGAAAGGCCAGCCACACTAAAGGATTAAACCAATGGATACAGACAAGCCCATACGCAGCCAGCTTCACAAGATAATCCTTTCTCCTTATATGGGTATATTCATGTGCCAGACAAATCTTAGTAGCTTCCTGATCCAAGTCTGCACAAAGGTAGATCACAGGCTTTAGAACGCCTAGAACAAATGGCGTTGGGAGAGAATCAATCTTTAAAACAGTAGCATCCTCATAGATCGACTTCTCTAATATTCGATTCTTTAACTGCTTCTTAAGCTTTATGTACTTGACTATACTAAGACTTAATAGAAAGAGGGTCACAATACCCCATACATAAGCCAAGGCATCTATAATAGTCTCTTTAGACAGTGAAGATCCGGTGTGTTTTGCTGTAGGTATAACATTATCCGCTTCCTTATTTACCTCCACACCATCTGAGGTATTTATAGTAGCTTTCTTATCGGCCTCT
This sequence comes from Bacillota bacterium, assembly GCA_023435505.1. Classification (GTDB taxonomy): domain Bacteria; phylum Bacillota; class Clostridia; order Lachnospirales; family Lachnospiraceae; genus KM106-2. The sequence goes on from JAEYRR010000070.1 coordinate 8,629, forward strand.
TCTATGGCTATAAGATCATTTTCTTGCCCTTTCCCGCTTTGAATGCTATCTACATTCTCCACTGATACGTTATCCTCATGAGTAAAAAAAGCAGGAAAAAGTGCAAAACTACTTTCTGGAATAACTGGACATATCAAACGGAATGCAACAACACTCCATAATAGATAAGAGAATATCTTAGGCCATCTCTTAAGAACGCCTCTTGCTATACATACCACGATAATGCAAAAGGACGCCGCTATACTCATGTTAAGAACATTTTCAAATAATACAGACATATTATACTCTCCCTCTATTATCTATTTCTCCTCAAATTGATTGATATACTCCCTCAATTCCCTTGCCTCTTTTTCTGATATCTTTCTTCCGCCAAAAAATGCTGTTAGGAACTCAGGCAGGGTGCCGAAGGTTTCCTTCACATAACGCTGACTTTGTTGCCCATAAAATTCCTCCTTAGACATTAAGGAGCTGACAACCGTATTTTTATTCTGAAAAATCCCCTTTTCTATAAGCTTCTTTAATACCGTATACGTGGTAGACTTCTTCCAGTTCAATTCTTTTTCGCATAGTTTTACTAATTCCGAAGAAGACAATGGTTCATACTCCCATATAATATCCGCAAACTTGGCCTCTACGTCTGCTAACCGATAATCTTTCATCCGTTCTCCTCCTGTGGTCTATATCCAATAGACCTCCTCTATGTATTAGTCTATTCTTAATAGACTGCTTTGTCAACTACAACGCAAAAAATATATGCAGTTTTCTTATTAAGATAATAAGAAAACTGCATATATTAAGTGCTAACTCCATCCTTATACATTTTTCTATGGTATTAATAGGACTGATATTGGTTCTTATGAAGGTATTTTTCTTTCGTTGCTAACCCGCCGCGGATATGGCGCTCGGATTTATTTAGGTCCAATACAACTCTAGCTCGATCAGCTAAAGAGGGGTTAATTTGACTCAAACGCTCTGTTACATCTTTATGTACGGTGCTTTTACTTATTCCGAACTTTTTTGCTGTCTGCCTAACAGTAGCATTATATTCGATGATAAAGTTGGCGATGTCAATAGCGCGTTCTTCTATGTATCCCTTCAAGAGAAATCCCCCTACGATACTTGTTTTTACATTGTATGCAGGGGGATGATTTCATATGCTATTGTTACTTTATATCTATTTTGCTAGTTTTACTTTAACTTAAGGTAAAAATGACCTTCCTTATATTCCTTCCCTCTCTTACAAAATTCTATTACATTTTGTCAGCATATTCTTCACAACTCGAAGCGGCTTCAAGGTGTCTTCTAAATCACTTGTTATCACGATCACCATATCCAATTTTGGCACTACAATGATATACTGACCTCGGACTCCAAGAGCAAAGTTCACGTCCATCTCCTCGACACCATCCGATACTTTTGTATGCCACCAATGATAGCAATACGAACCGATATCCGCATACGTCATATACCTGGGAACAAAGCTTGCTTTTACCCAATCTTCTGACAAAATACGCTTCCCATTATAAACACCGTCATGTAAATATAATTCTCCGAATTTCATCATATCCGTCATACACATCTTTAGTCCATCAGCAGAAAGTGCATGACCATCCCTCTCCCACCATTCGAACTCCTGAATGGCAAGCGGCTCAAACAACTCCTTCTTAGCAAACTCCACCACCGTCATGCCACTACTCCTGGAAACAATTTCACCAAGAAGGTGTGAAGCTCCTGAATTGTAATTCATATGCGTTTCATTTGTATGAACCAAATCTCTGCTTAGTACAAACTCTGTCATATCCTTCTGATAATGCATAGGCGCGAATGCATTCCATATACCAAATTCAGGCCAATCCAGTCCATCCGTCATAGTGAGCAACTGATAAATGCTAATTTTACCTTTTTCACTATCCTTCAAATAATCGCCGAAATAATGGTCTATTGTAACATCTAGACTTGCAATCAGACCTTTCTCAAGACAGATGCCAACCAGAGCCGACGTTACACTTTTCGTACAAGAATGGATTTTGTGCTGCTTCTTTGCCGCTTTATTATTTTTATAGTATTCTGCTACAATTGTATCTCCCTGTTTTATAATACATCCTTTTACCTTTATTTTATTGAGTTCCTCTAATAAACTTTTATACATTCCTTTTGCTACTTTCCTTATATCCTTCCAGTATGGATAGATTTTTATTATCTTTTTTCTATACTGTAAACTGGCTAACGGTTGTTTCAAGTTCATCTATTGCTTTTTCGCTGCCATGTAACAGCATATCTATTTTATCAAAGCCACTCTTTAATTCCTCCGTGGAAACTGCAACAGTTCCGATATCATTAGCTCCGTCCTCCACGGCTAAAGTAACGTCCTCCGTGGTTTCCTTTATAAACTCCATGGCCTGTTTTAACTCATCTGCCGCGGCACTAAACTGTTTCATAAATTCAAAGGTCATTTGAGAACCTTTTGTATAATTATCTCCAATCTGCTCAAAAGAGACATAGTCCTTCATAACCTCTGTATGAATGAAATGAATCAATTCTAGGGCGGCATCTGTCAAGTCCTGCACTACCTGAATGGAAGTCGTGCTCACTTTGGATATCTTTTCAGCTGCTTCCTTCGTACCAATTGCCATATTAGCAATCTCATCTGCCACAACTGCAAAGCCTTTACCGGCTTCTCCTGCTCTGGCAGCTTCTATGGATGCATTTAACGCCAATAGATTATTCTGATTGGATATATTAATAATCTTGCCGGACAATTCTTCAATCTCATTGACCGCTTGAGCCTGAGCAATCTTCTCGGTTAAAATGTCTGTGATTTTTTTAGCAACCTCCTCAGAATTTTCCCTTCTGGCCACCAGTTCTTTCCTTGTAGTATCTGCTCTTAAATTGGCTTCATCGGAGAATCGCATCCCTTCATCGGCTTGCTTTCGAATTAATTCTGACGTTTTGTTTACACTCTTAATGGAATCCCTTATCTGTATCATCGACGCTGTTGTTTCTTCCATCATCGCATTAAGATTCTGGATTCTGTCTGCCACGTCTCCCATCTTGACTCCAGAGGAATCGATTTCCAACATGATATTCTTGCTACCAGACCGAATGAGATGTGCCGTGTTGTTTAATTGTGAAATTACTTGGCGTACTATCTGTAAAAACTCATTAAATAAGTCCGCTATTAACTCTGTCTCATCTCCAGATTTCATCTCAATCGCCTTTGTCAGATTGCCATCGTTATGTACTACATCATCTATCTTTTTTACAATTTTTCTTATATTACGAGTAACTCTTTTAACAATTAGTATGGATCCCAAGATAGCCGCAACAATAGCTAGTATTACTGCTATCACCAGTACTAAATTAAGGCTATTCATATATTCTGTGATACTTTCAGCCTTACAATCAACCCCCACAACACCTATTACTTGATTATTTTCATCAACAATAGGAGCATACCCTGACATAAAGGAACCCCACTCATCTGTAGTAACCTCCTTATCGGATGCTGGCGTACCGGCTAATGCGATCTCCATCGCTTCATAGGATTCACATTCCTCTCCAATAGCAGCAGGCTCCTCTTCATCTGCATCAACCCAAAAAGTGATTGTGCCATCTGCCTCTTTCTGAAGGATGTAAACATACACCATCTCATCCGACACTAAAACTTTACGTAAATCCGAGGTCAGTTTCGTGTATATTTCGGAGTCTTCCATTCCGGGTTTAATCTGAGTAAGTAAGGTTTGATCTACATGTTTGGCTGCTACTGCCGCCATACTCCTTACTTCCCTCATAATATCATTGGTATAGTTTTTCTTAGAGGAGTACCCTAAAGTAAGTCCCAGCAGTATACAGACTACTGTGCTTATAATGACCATTCCTAAAGTAAGTTTAGTGCCAATAGATATTCTTCTAACCTTCATTTTGTGAACCTCCTGCATATTATTTACATAATACTGTTAGCTAATATTTCGACAATTATCAGATAATTGTTAAGTTTTTTTTCAATAATTTAAATATAAATACAGATTTAAGTATTATTTATACATAATATACGCCTCACAAATTGTCAGGTATCATAGACAACGTGTAAGGCGTATCGTGTTTGTATCTGTTATTTTGTTTTTACATCATGGTAGCCTACCAACTCACAACCCTTATCATTGATTAACTTGCAAGTTCCCTCTTTACTATTCGGTGCTTGTCCACTACTTGAGCAGACATAAATCTCCACCTTCTTACCAGATGGAAGAAGTTCTACTATAGAGTTAAACGCCGGAGCCGGATAGCCAGCCCAGATTGGAGCCACGATAATGATTTTATCATACTCCTTTAGGTTACAATCAAGGGATTGTATCTTAGTTCCTTTTCTCTTTGCTGCTTTTGGACAGCCGGAGAAAATCGCTGTCAGCATATTTCTCTTCTTCTGTTCCTTTACCTCGTAAACTGCCGCATTCTCTTCTTTCTCAGCCAAGCGGTTTGCTTGTTTTCTGGAGTTTCCTCCAAACGTATAGTATAGAATGATTGTTTTCATGCTTTGTAACCTCCTTTACTTAGTAACTTCACATACTGTCAAATCCTGTCCTACCACCTTGAACCTTACATTATACCTTCCATAGGTTACGCCCCATATTCTATCCTCATCATGAATAAAGGCCGTCCTTGGATCCTGTTCCAAGATCTCTATTATATTCTTTCGTTCCTCTTCCTCTACCAATTCAAGTAACTTCTCTGGAAAATGAACACGTAGCTTATGTTCCTTGACCATCGTACCAAAGCCACCCTTAGCCTCCGGGTGACAGTCTGCATATGGCAGATATGGCTTAATATCATAAATTGGTGTACCATCTAGCATATCAATACCAGATACAGCAATCACCGGTCCCATCCTATCATCCATTACAACTTTCTCTAATCTCACAGAAGATAAGCCAATAGAGTTAGGGCGAAATGGTGACCTAGTGGCAAACACCCCCATCCGCACTCTTCCACCTAACCTCGGTGGTGCTACTGTGGCGGACCAATCCTTCCTAATTGCCTTACTAAAGCCCCATAAAAGCCAGAGATGGGAAAAATCCTCAATCCCTCTTAAGGCATCCGGATTGCGATACTCCGGCTCAAATACTATCTTTCCCTTAAGTCCTTTTACTAGTCCACTCTGTCTAGGAATGCCAAATTTCTCAGGAAAATCTGTATGAATTCTTGCAATTATCTTTAACTGCTGTTCTTTCATGCTATAGCTCCATTCCGTATAGTATATCTCTATTATATTGTATCCCTAATATGTAATATTTCATAGGCATTATTTTTCTATGGATAGGCTTTTTACATACTGAAGCAGTGGCTCCATAAGTTGCTTATCACAGTGATACTCCGGCACCTTGTAGCTACTTAACATCCCTAGGGCATCCTCATCCTTATTTTTCATAAGTTTCAGTCGAATCTTTAGCATACTCATTAAGACTTTGTCACCTTTCTCTAGTTTCTTATAATCAAAGCCTCCCCTTAGATAAAAGGTCTTTATGTGCTGTAACTGCTCCTGGCTAAAGTTGTGATTCCAGACCTCCTTTAACTGCTCTGGGCGTCCTGGGCTGCATCCCGTTGCCCATACTATTAGGTTTTTATCCTGTAGTGTAGGAAAATGATCCTTAATCAGTTTAATTCCATTAATGCCTACCGCATATAATCCACCACCGTAGAGAATAGTGTCATAGCTTTGCAGTGTCTCTATGCTTACAGAGCCTGCCTCCGAAATGTCACATTGCAGTTCTTCCTGTATCCACCTGGCATAAGTCTCTGTGTAGCCTGATTTAGATTTGTATACAACGATTGTCTTCATAGTGATTCTTTCATCTCCTTCAACTTCTGATCTAACTGCACCATTACCTTCACTGTGGTTTTCAGCTCATTTTGATCCACCTCGGCAAATAGCTGATTTACTAATTCCATGGAAGAATTACTGTCGTTCATAGACTCCCTTCCCTTTTGAGTAAAAGTAATTCTCTTTTTGCGCTTATCTGTGCCATCTGCAATAAATTCTATGTATCCGGTCTTCTCTAATTTGAGTAGAATCTGTTTTACATTCTGATGGGAACTTCCTATTACCTCTGCTAGTTCATTAATGGTTGGCGGCTGCGTAAATAAACTCATACATATCATTGCAAATCTCTGCTTCCATGTAATCTCTCCAAAAACTATATCTGCTGCCACCTGAAAGCGATTGGTAAACTCATTGAGTAAACCAATTAGGAAAAATGGGCTTTCCATGCTCTTAGACAGCTCTCCTATATCCAGTATGTTATTCTTCATCCTTCCTCCCACTTCTTAGTAATAAAATAGGTAATATCTTACTTATATTGTGTAAGATATTACCTATTTGCGTTTTTGTCAAGTTAAATTATGGTAATTTATTACCTGCTGCCCGGTAACATTCATACCACTCTTCTCTGGTTAAAGTGATCTCTGCACCTTTGGCGATTCCTTCTACACGATTAACATTGGTGGTTCCCACTATCACCTGCATATTGGCAGGATGCCTTAAAATCCAGGCTGTGGCAATTCCATTGGTGGTGGTGTCATATTGTTTGGCCAGACGTTCTAACACCAAATTAAGCTGTCCAAAGTCCGGATTACCTAAGAAGGTTCCTTCAAAAACTCCATACTGAAACGGGCTATAACACTGAACTCTTATATCGTGAAGTCTGCAATAATCAAGTACACCAGCATCCCTACTGATTCCATGACTGTCTGTGGTATTTACATAAGCCGGTGCATCTAACAGTAGAGTATGGGCTAGTGAGAACTGCAATTGATTGACTTCAATCGGTTGGTCCACATACTTCTTTAATAGTTCAATCTGACCAGGCGTATGGTTGCTGACGCCAAAATGCAGCACCTTACCTTCTTTATATAGATCATCAAAGACCTCTGCCACTTCCTCGGGATTCATTATAAGATCCGGTCTGTGCAACAGCAGATAGTCCAGATGATCCGTATTCATTTTCTTTAAAGAGTTCTCTACACTACTCCTGATATGCTCTTTGGAGAAATCATAGCAGGTAAAGGTTCCCGGACGGATTCCACATTTACTTTGTATCGTCAGTTTTTCGCGGATGCCTGGCATCTGGTTTAATGCCTCACCAAATATTTCCTCTGACTTACCACGTCCATAGATGTCTGCATGATCCCAGAAGTTTATCCCATACTCCAGTTCTATCTCAATCAGCTGACATACCTTGCTGACCTCCATATCGGCAATACGCATACATCCCTGGGCAATGGCAGGGACAGTAATCCCTTTAATAGATACATATTTCATCTGCGTCTCCTCCTAATTATACTTAGCAACTTTACTTAAGGTTTCCCCAGTCAACCGATATGTAGTCCATTCTTCCATTGGGACTGCACCCAGAGATTGATAAAAATCAATGCTTGGCTGATTCCAATTAAGACAAGACCACTCTAATCTTCCACAGCCTCTTTCCACCGTGATTCTGGCAAGCTCCTTAAGAATCGCTTTTCCACAGCCTTGTCCCCTATACTCTGGCTTCACATACAGATCCTCCAGATAGATGCCGGCTTTCCCTAAAAAGGTAGATAGGTTATGGAAATACAGAGCAAATCCCACTTCCTTGCCGTCTACCATAGCAAGGAGTACTTCTGCCTTCTCTTTTTCAAATAACCACTCTTTTAATAGCTCCTCTGTAGCAGTCACTTCTTCTGATAGATTTTCATACTCCGCCAGTTCTTTAATTAAACTTAAGATAAGGGCTATGTCCTGCTCTTTTCCCTTACGAAATTCTACATTCTTTCCCATTAAACTTCACGCTCCTTAGACTCTATTGTGGTCTAGGAGCCTATACTATGTCAAGAGTCTATGAATATTAATCCATGGTTACTATAGATACTCTTCTTTCAGTTTTTTTATTACGTCTAAATCTGCCGGTAACCATCTGACACTATCTATATTCTCTTTAGTTAGCCACCTAGCAGCTTCATGCTCCTTTAAAACCAATTCTCCGGTTATCACCTTGCAAAGATAGCAATACATAGTTAAATGAAAATCAGGATACTCATACTCCACTACTTCCACTAATTCCTCAATCTGTACCGTAGTATCCAATTCTTCTTTAATCTCACGAAGGAGAGCCTCTTTAGGAGTCTCTCCTTCCTCTATCTTTCCACCGGGAAATTCCCACCAGCCTTTAAAGCTTCCGTACCCTCTCTGGGTGGCAAATATCTGATTGGAGTACTTAATAATAGCTGCCGCTACTCTTATGGTTTTCATAGAGATTTCCTCATTACTTTCTACAATTTATCTAATTTCTCTTAAACATCTCATGGAATTAAGAATTGCCAGTACAGCAACACCTACATCTGCAAATACCGCCTCCCACATAGTGGAAAGACCTATAGCGGTCAGTGCCAGAACTCCAATCTTAATTATAAGGGCAAAGCAAATATTTTGTCTCACTATTTTTAACGTTTTTTTAGAGATCTCCATAGCAGTAGAGATCTTAGATGGTTCATCTGTCATAATAACAATATCTGCTGCTTCTATCGCTGCATCTGAACCGAGGCCACCCATGGCAATTCCAATATCTGCTCTAGCTAACACTGGAGCATCGTTGATTCCATCTCCAACAAACGCTAATTTTCCTCTCTCAGATTTCTCACTAAGTAACTCCTCTAACCGGTCCACCTTATCTCCCGGCAAAAGTTCGGTATACACCTTATCAAGATTTAGAGATGCAGCCACCTTCTCCCCTACTGCTTTACTGTCTCCAGTCAACATGATAGTCTGTTTGATACCTGCCTTTTTCAGATTACGAATGGCCAGGGCAGAGTCTTCTTTTACCTGGTCCGCAATGACAATACAACCTGCATAGCTACCCTCAATGGCAACGTAAACTACTGTTCCTACGAGATTCTCTTCTGGTATCCTGATGTTAAGTTTCTTCATCAGTTTCCCATTACCAGCATAAACCACTTTGCCTTTTACCGTAGCGCGGACTCCATGACCAGAGATCTCCTCTACCTCAGAAACCAGGTCCTTAACAATCTCCCTTCCATACGCACGTTTTAGGGATAGAGAAATAGGATGATTGGAATAGCTTTCTGCATATGCAGTATATTCTAATAACTCCTCTTTAGATCCATTAACAGAGTGAATCTCCTGTACTTCAAAGACTCCCTTTGTCAGGGTTCCGGTCTTGTCAAATACAACCATCTCCGTCTCAGCCAGTACCTCTAGATAATTGCTTCCCTTGACTAATACACCAGCCTTCGAAGCTCCTCCAATACCTCCAAAGAAGCCAAGAGGTACTGAGATTACCAGAGCACATGGGCAAGATACCACTAAGAAGGTAAGAGCCCGATATACCCAGTCAAGAAAAACTGCTCCAGGAATAATAAGGGGAGGGATTAGTGCCAGGACTAATGCACTGAAAGTTACAATCGGAGTATATACAGCCGCAAATTTGGTGATAAAATTCTCTGATTTAGACTTTTTACTGCTGGCATTCTCCACTAGATCCAGTATCTTACTGACGGTGGATTCTCCAAATTCCTTTGTGACTTCAATCGTCAGTACCCCATTTACATTGACACATCCACTTAAGGCTGCATCGCCCGGATTTACCTCTCTTGGAACTGATTCTCCGGTGAGTGCAGAGGTATCTAATAAAGAAGTGCCTTCGATTATTGTCCCGTCTAAAGGAATCCTCTCGCCAGCAGAGACAATTATGATATCTCCAATCTGTACTTCCTCTGGATCTACCTTCTCTGTCGTTTTATCTTTCTTTAAATTGGCATAATCCGGACGGATATCCATAAGGGCAGAAATCGATTTTCTGGACTTTGAGACTGCATAACTCTGAAACAGTTCTCCCACCTGATAAAACAGCATGACTGCAACCGCTTCAGGAAACTCTCCAATAATGAAAGCCCCGATTGTTGCAATACTCATCAGGAAGTTTTCATCAAATACTTTACCTCGAATTATATGACGGCAGGCTTTCCATACCACGTCCCCGCCTACAATAAGATAAGCGATGATAAAGAGGCCTGGAGTCAGCCACTTGATGTCTACGTTAAGAAGCAGGGCTACCACATATAAGACCGCACTAACAATGATTTTAATCAGTCGTTTTCTCATACCTATATCCTCCGCTTATTTTACCTTTACATCAGGTTCAACCTTTCTCATGGTTTTTTGCACCTTTTTCATAATACTATCGGTATCTGCTCCCTCTTCAAAATCAATCACCATCTTCAGTGACATAAAGTTTATGGATGCCTCATTGATACCATCTAATTGACATAACGCCTTCTCCATCTTTGCAGCACAGCTGGCACAGTCTAAATCCTCTAACCGAAATGTCTTCTTCATAATATTCTCCTCCTAGTAGATATCTATAATTGAATAAATGTTCAACTGTTTGATTGTATTATAGTTGAACACATACTCAACTGTCAATGCCTTTACTGAAAATAATTATCACATAATATAATTATAATATGCAGGTAGCCATGATCTATCTCCTCCTTGACAGTTGAATCACAATTCAACTATAATAGAGAGTAATAGGTAATATTATTATGTCAGGAGATGGAGAAATCATGGGAAAATCAGAAGATGCCAATTGCAGCTGTAACATTATACATGAGGATGTTGTAAATGAGGTATTAGGCAAGATGCCGGAAAAGGCCATCTTTCAAAAGTCCTCAGATTACTTCAAGGTGTTGGGTGATGAAACCAGAACGAAGATTATCTGGGCTTTAGATCAACACGAAATGTGTGTATGTGATATAGCGACTGTCCTTGGTATGACTAAATCAGCCATATCCCATCAGCTTTCCACCTTAAAGAAAGCAAACTTGGTGAAAAACCGTAGAGATGGCAAAGTAGTCTACTACTCACTTGCAGATGACCATGTAAAATTAATGTTAGAATCCAGCATTGAACACACCACCCATGAAGATTAAGCATGAGATTTCAAGATATCTCCTTATTACTTAATCAGACTTAAGGCTGCCTCATCTGCCACAACTATTACATTATTGTGCATCTGCAGGATGGAAGCCGGTACATTGGAGGTTACTGCTCCATAAAGGGAATCCCTTAAAATCTTAGCCTTATCCTCACCACTGACAATCAATAATATCTTCTTTGCCTGCATGATGCTCTTAATACCCATGGTATATGCCTGTCTTGGCACATCCTCTATAGAGTCAAAGAAACGTTGGTTGGCTGCAATGGTACTTTCCGTCAGGTTAATACAATGAGTCATCTTCTCAAAAAATTCTCCGGGTTCATTAAATCCGATGTGACCATTGTGTCCAAGACCTAAAAGTTGCATATCAATGCCACCTACTGTCTCAATGATGTGATTGTAACGACTACACTCCTTCTCAACATCCTTCTCCATACCATTTGGAATATGGGTCCTATTTAGATCAATATTGATCTCTTTAAAGAGATTCTCATACATAAAATGATAATAGCTTTGCTCATGCTCTTTTGGAAGTCCTTTGTACTCATCCAGATTTACTGTAGTTACGTCAGAAAAATCCAAATCTCCGTTTTTGTAACACTCAATTAACTGCTTATATACTCCGATTGGAGTGGACCCGGTAGCCAATCCCAGTACACAGTGAGGTTTCATAATCACCTGGGCGGACATAATATTGGCAGCTTTTCTACTCATATCTGTATAATCTTTTGCTCTATATATCTTCACTAATAAGTCTCCTTTTACGAGTGTATCTACATGACCACTTACAACCCTCAATTGCTATTATCTCTTAGTAGACCTCCATTCATTCTCTTAAATTTTTAATCCATATAAAAAAGGCTGCATGCCTATGGCTACAGCCCCTCTACTATTTATAACCTACCCCTTTCACTCAATCAAATAGGGTCTCATAGACCATATAATGGTCTATATAATCTCCATACTGAGATGTCCAAGCAAAGTATCACCTCTTCTCAATCATATTCTTCAGCTCCTCAATGTCAGAATCAGATAAAGTGTCATCTTCCAGTAAAGCTGAAAATAGAGCTTTTTTTGATCCCCCAAAGAGTTTGTTTATCAGCCCTTCGGTTTCGGTTTTACAAACGTCCTCTTTTGAAATCAAGGAAGTACAGATAAAGCCAGGATCAGTGCGGCTGACATATCCCTTTGCCTCAAGCTTTTTTATTACGGTATAGGTCGTATTCTTATTCCACCCGATCTCCTGGGTAGCTATGGTGCTTAGTTCCTTTGCACTAACTGGTTCTCTCTCCCAAATCATTTCCATTACTTTAATTTCGCTATCAAATATTTTTTGTTTCATAAAAACCTCCAGACTGTTGCAATAGCACACTATTACTATAGTTTATACTATCACGATAGTCTGGAGGTGTCAATTAAATTAAAATTATCTCTAATCCCTACTGCTCCGTGGAACATCCATCTTTCACACCGGCAATTACTTCCTTCAGATTCTTGCCTGCATGACACACATAGGTACAGGAATTGCAGCCGATGCATCTCTCCGGTTGATACTGTTTAAGGTCTGTCAAATCTCCTCTCTCTACCTTCTTCACAATCTGTTTTATGTTAATCTTCATTGGACACTTGGCATTACAGCCACCACAGCTCTTGCAGTTTGTGGCTGACTCATAGTCTGGTGCTTTCCCATATGTAATATAGTTAGTCAAAGCAGATACCTTTTCTGCTTCCCTCAGAGGATGGCTATTCATCACACCTTCGCCTACATAGATTACCTTATAGAATTCATTCGGCAGTGCCTTCTTGATAACCTTCTCTATCTCCATTCCATACCTGGCTCTTACTACAACTGCCTTTCCATGAGTCAGATCTTCTACTGTCAGATAGCGGCTGTCTACCTCTGTCCCCTGGCAGATGATTGCACCAATAGCAAGAACTGTCTGTATGTTAAGAACCAGAATTCCTGTTTCAGCCGGATACTCATTCTCTGACAGACCTAGCTGTAACAGGTTCTTCACCAAAGTCTTCTCATATCCCATAGGATAGCGATTAGGAACCTGGACTACCTGTATCTTAGCATCATTTACCGAGATAGGGAGCATAGTAGCCAAAAGGATTTTCTTGAAGGAAAAGCACTGGCTTAGTACCTCGATTCCTATCTTAACCTCCTGTAGCCGATGCCTTAACAACCACTCGTCATGAGCAAGCCCTGGATCGCACTCCACACTGTTAATAATAAACACAGAGTCAGCGTTCATATGCCTACTGAATATATCTAGTTTATCTGCTGTAGAGAATCCATTTCCGCTTAGTCCAGTCAGCTGATATCTACGGATAGTTGCTATGAGACTATCACACGTCAGATCCTTTGGCATCTCTTTCTTTTTCTCAGTGTGCTTCTCTCCCGTTAAATCTAAAAACCCTAAATTTTCTATATCGTAAAGCTTATTAACTCTTAACTTCGGTCCTTGGCCTCGGACCCTTCCGTATTGTTTTTTGGATAGTTTCTGATTCATCCGTAGACTTTTATTTTCTCGTATCATCTTTTTGCAGATTAAGGAATATTCCATATGTCCACCTCTCTAATTGTTTGATTGTTGTGTATCCATACATATGTTATTGTCACAAAAATAAGTGACATGCTCTTGTAATTCTTTTAAGACCATTTCATCCTTTTGGGGCGCCAAATGATACATATAAAATGGTGCGTATAACTCCAATGCAAGTACTTTTGGATTCTGCTTCTTCATATATCCGGCCTCCATTAGCTCTGCAAAGATCTCTATCATTGAATCCATTGGCCCTTGAATGAAGATACTTTGGTATAGTTTTTCCATCTCTGGGTTTTTAAATTGCTCTATGACAAGTAGTCGATGAAACATGACGATCCACTCATCCTCCGTTTGA
>JAEYRR010000084.1 GCA_023435505.1 Bacillota bacterium
CTTGTAACAAATGGAGAAGCAGGGTCATTTGGAATGGTATTCTTATTACAGGTAATGTTAGCAGCATCTAACAAGTGCTCTGCTTCCTTACCGGTAACATTCTTACTAACTAAGTCAACAAGCATCAGGTGATTGTCAGTACCTCCTGAAACGATGTTAAAGCCTCTATTCTGAAGACCTTTACATAGAGCCTGAGCATTGTCAATGATGTTCTGTGCATATACCTTAAAGTTTGGATCTAAGGCTTCCTTAAAACATACAGCCTTCGCAGCAATTACATGCATTAACGGTCCACCCTGAATTCCAGGGAAAATAGCTTTATTAAGCTTCATTTCCTCAGCAAATTCCTTGCTGGAAAGAATCATTCCACCTCTTGGTCCCCTTAAGGTCTTATGAGTGGTGGTTGTAGTAACATGAGCATATGGAATTGGGCTTTCATGAAGACCTGCGGCAACCAGACCTGCGATGTGAGCCATATCTACCATAAGGTATGCACCAACCATATCTGCGATCTCACGGAAACGTTTAAAATCTATCTTTCTTGCATAAGCAGATGCTCCTGCGATAATCATCTTAGGTTTGCATTCCTTTGCTATTGCTTCTACCTGATCATAGTCGATTACACCTTCATCATTTACTCCATAAGGAACGATGTTATAGTAGCTACCTGACATATTCACTGGACTTCCATGTGTCAGATGTCCACCATGGGCCAGATTCATACCCATAACGGTATCTCCTGGCTTAACTAATGCAAAATATACTGCCATGTTAGCCTGAGCACCGGAGTGTGGCTGGACATTGGCATAGGTACATCCAAATAACTCCATTGCTCTATCTCTTGCAAGATCCTCTACGATATCTACATATTCACAACCACCGTAGTATCTCTTTCCTGGATAGCCTTCTGCATATTTATTGGTAAGCGGACTTCCCATAGCAGCCATAACTGCTTTACTTACAAAATTCTCAGACGCAATCAACTCTATGTGATCGTTCTGTCTGCCGATTTCTTTGCTCATGGCACTGGCCACTTCTGGGTCATACTTTTGTACATCATCAAAAGAAAACATGAATCTACCTCCATAGTATACTTATTTAAGACATAATGTCCCCAAATCATATTAGTAAATATTATAAAACGAAATTCCTAATAAATCCAGTATAATAATGTGAAAAGAAAAAAAGAGTATTGCTTCCCGACCTCAGTCAGGTTGCAATACTCATTATTTATTGTAATTCGCATCCTAATACAACTTTTGATACATCTGTATCTCTTACCTTCTTACGAAGGGCTAGTAGCATTGATGGAGATACACTCAATTCATCATAACCTAATTTTAAAAATGTCTCAGTTAATGCTAAATCAGCACCTAACTCACCACAGATACCACACCAGATACCTTCTTTGTGGGCATTCTCTGCAACCATCTTTAACATACGAAGTACTGCTGGATGGTGTGGATCATAGATATTGTCTAGCTTAGGATTCTGACGGTCAATTGCTAATGTATACTGTGTCAAATCATTGGTTCCAACACTAAAGAAATCAACTTCTTTTGCTAATAAGTCAGAAATCATTGCAGCTGCTGGAGTCTCAATCATGATACCTATTTCACACTCTTTAAAGGCAATGCCTTCATTTGTCAGCTCTTGTTGTACCTCTTTGATAATTTCTTTCACAAGACGAACTTCATTTACAGAAATAATCATAGGGAACATAATGGAGATATGGCCATACATAGAAGCTCTGTAGAGGGCACGAAGCTGTGTCTTAAACATAGCCTTTCTATCTAAACAGATTCTGATGGCACGATAACCTAGAGCAGGATTTTCTTCCTTCTCCATGTTAAAGTAATCAATCTGCTTATCTGCACCTATATCACAGGTACGAATAATAACCTTCTTACCAAACATACGCTCTGCTACTTCTTTATAAGCATGGAATTGCTCATCTTCGGTAGGGTAATCGTTAGAATTCAGGTATAAGAATTCACTTCTGAATAAGCCAATACCTTCTGCATCATTTTGTACTACCTTGGCAACATCCTCTACACCACCAATGTTAGCATAAAGATTGATTTTCTGACCATCTAAGGTAACACTTTCCTTCCCTTTTAGCTGTTGTAACAATTCCTTTTGAGCAAGATCTTCTGCCTGCTTTTTCTGCATTTGCTCGATGGTTGCAGTATCTGGTTCGATATATACAGTTCCAGTGAAACCATCTACAATAGCAGCCTTACCATTATACTCGTCTAAAAGCTCGATATTAGTATTAATCAAAGCAGGAATATTCATGGTTCTTGCTAGAATTGCAGTATGAGACTGGGTAGAACCGTGAACCGTTACAAAGGCTTTTACCTTGTCCTTATCTAACTGAACCGTCTCACTTGGAGCTAAATCATCTGCTACAATGATAGTTGCTCCATCTGTTTCCTGATTTGCACTCTGATTTCCTGATAATATATTTAACACACGTTCGGATACGTCCTTAACGTCTGCTGCACGTTCTTTCATGTAAGCATCTTCCATAGACGCAAATAAGTTAGCAAAAGTATCTGCTGTAGTAGCAACTGCATATTCTGCATTTACTAATTGCTCAGTAATCATACCAATGATTGCTTCTACATAGTCCAAATCCTCTAGCATCATCTGATGTACTTCAAAAATCTGAGCATGAGCCTCCCCTACTTCTACTAATGCTTTTTCATATAAACCCTGTAACTGACTTACTGCTTCTTTTTTAGCTACTT
This sequence comes from Bacillota bacterium, assembly GCA_023435505.1. Classification (GTDB taxonomy): domain Bacteria; phylum Bacillota; class Clostridia; order Lachnospirales; family Lachnospiraceae; genus KM106-2. The sequence continues at coordinate 2,754 of JAEYRR010000084.1, forward strand.
CAAATCTAGCAATTTCGCCAGCATGATCTTTAACATGCTCGCGTTTTATTTGTTGCTCATGACGATTGTAAATGGAGATTGTACCAAATGCAACGCCACTAAACACAGCGGTACCATTAAATACTTTCATCTACACAAACTCCTTTCGGTAATATTCCTAAGGTCCATACAGCTTAAGGATAAAGGCTTACAGATTGTCCTTCATGAATTTTTCTAATTCAACAGCTGCGGTTTCTTCGTCTTCACCTTCTACAGAGATTGTAACTTCCTGTCCATTCTTTATACCTAACTGCATAACTCCCATAATACGCTTTGCATCTGCTTCTCTACCATCTTTACCAATGGTAATTTTACTTGAAAAAGTAGCTGCCATTTTGCATAATGTGCCTGCTGGTCTTGCATGCATTCCGTTTGGATCTGTAATTACATAAGTAAATTGTTTCATAAGATATTCTTGAGGCTACATGTGCACAGCACAAATCATCGTAACCTCTCTCCTTTCAATTTTTATTATACTTGGATTACTATCCTTATGCTAAAGAAGCTTCTCGATTTGTTCTTTTGTAGCTAACTGATTTGAAAATGCAGTGGCACTTCCAGCTGCAATTCCAAACTTTAATGCCTCTTTGTAATCACTGGTCTTCTGATACCCTGTTACAAAACCGGCTACCATAGAATCTCCAGCTCCCACAGAGTTTACTACTTTGCCTTCTGGAGGTAGACTTTCTAAGACTTCATTTGTATCAGTAATTAAAATTGCACCCTTTTCTGCTCTAGAAACTAATACATTTCTTGCACCTAAGGCTTGCAATTTCTTTGCATAATAGATTATGTCATCCCTATCATTTATTGTTACACCAAAGATTTCGGATAATTCATGGTGATTCGGTTTTATTAGAAATGGATGATATGGCAATGCATTTTGCAGATGCTTCCCTGTGGAATCAACCACAGTTTTTACTCCATTTTTATTTAAAATAGCCATGACATCTCCATAAAAGGTATCGGGAAGGCTCTTTGGAACACTTCCGGCTAATACCATAATATCTCCTGATTGTAACTTTGATATTTTATCATACAGTACCCCAATCTGTTGAGTGGTAATTATTGGCCCTTGACAATTAATCTCTGTCTCTTTTTTATTCATTAGAATCAAATTAATGCGGGAGATACCATCCTCTACTTCAATAAAATCGGTCACTACTCCTTGTTCCTGCAAAAGACGTAGTATTTCCTTGCCGGTAAAGCCACCTTGAAAGCCAAGAGCTACATTATCTACACCAAGGTTTTTGAGAACCACCGACACATTGATTCCCTTTCCACCGGCCCGATATGCTTCCTTAACCGCTCGGTTTACCTTACCCTCCTCATAACCATCCATATATACTACATAATCAATGGATGGGTTTAGGGTTACTGTATAAATCATACTTATTCCCCCCTATTCTGTTCTATTCTTTTCTATTTTTTCTGGTATCACCGGTTCAACTACCTGTACTACCTTAATTGGAGTTGCATATCGCTCATCCTTTTCATCCATCTCATCAATGGATACTCCTAAACGCTTTGCTTCTTCCTCTTGTAACTTAGCCTTTTCTTTTATTACTCGGCCCTTTTCTTCATACTCTTCTAGAAAGCTTACTGTGGTTTTGGCATTGTGATAACCAATAATGGTGTCTAAATTAACATCATGGGCTGCTCGAAAGATATTGCTTTCCACATTAGGATTCAGGTTGTGAAGTCTCTTAATAAGATGCTTCATCTCTTGACGCTTTGAACCACCACCACCATTATCACAGATAGTACAGTTTTCCGTAAATCGGCAAGCACACTGGATAAACTGGAGGTCGTTATATCTAGCCCAGGCAATGATATTCTCCTCTCTTATCATATACATAGGACGAATTAGCTCCATTCCTAAATGATTGGTAGAGTGAACCTTTGGCATCATGGTCTGCATCTGACCACCATAAAACATCCCCATAAGAGTAGTTTCAATCACGTCATCAAAATGATGTCCTAG
>JAEYRR010000128.1 GCA_023435505.1 Bacillota bacterium
CTATTAAACACAAGTCTCAAAATCTACTACTTTAATCATTCTTTCGATATATTATTCTGTCTAAATAAAGTTTTTTCCTATAGTATGACATATTATGGTGATGGTTGGTGTCTTTTCTCGAATTATCATCTGTGCTTATAAATATCACAAAAAAGAATCACATATCTTTTGTCCTCTGACAGATTGCATTCCTTAAATTTCTAGGTTAAAATCAAGATATTATGAAGCCTCTTCTTAGAAGAACCTTTTCATATACTAACTACTATTAAATGTATGGAGGAAAAATGTATGAAATTCAAACGTATTATCGCACTGGCTCTTGCACTTGTTATGGTAATGGCTACTGCTGCTTGCAGTAACAGCACCACTAGCGACAAATCAGATGGTGGAAAAGACAGCACAACTAAAGCTGGTCAGACCGCAATAAAAGCGGAAGACTTAAAGGTTGGTGTAATACATATCGGAGATCCTGCTTCCGGATCTGGATACTCTTATACTCATGATATCGGTATTCAGGCAATGCAAAAAGAACTTAAGTTAAATGATTCCCAGATTATTCGTAAAAATAACGTTTCAGACAGTGATAATGCTGCTATCAAGAAAGCTCTTGAAGAATGTGTAGCGGAAGGCTGTCAAATTATCTTTGGTACTAGCTGGGGTTACATGGATCCTATGGAAGAGATGGCTAAAAAATATCCTAATGTAGTATTCTCTCATGGTAGTGGTTATAAGAGTAACGACAGCAACTTCAACAATTACTTCGGACGTATCTATCAGGCTCGTTACTTAACTGGAATCGTTGCAGGTATGAAAACAAAATCCAATAAAATCGGCTATGTAGCTGCTATGGGTGAAACTAACTCAGAAGTTACTGGTGGAATCAACGCTTTTGCAATGGGTGTTAAATCTGTTAACCCATCTGCTCAGGTTTATGTAAAGGTTACTAACACTTGGTTCGACGTTACTTTAGAAGGTCAGGCTGCTGAAGCTTTATTAGACGAAGGCTGTGATGTAATCGCTCAGCATCAGGATACTACTGCTCCTCAGTTAGCTGCTGAGAAGAGAGGCGCTTTCAGTATCGGTTACAACTCCGATATGTCTAATGATGCTCCAAAGGCTAACTTAACTTCTGCAGTCTGGAACTGGGGTGTATATTATACATTAGCTACTAAGCAGGTATTAGAAGGAAAATGGACCAATGCTAATTACTTTGGTGGTATGGATGACGGATTAGTTGATATATCTCCTTTAACTGCTCTTTGTGCAGAAGGTACTCAGGCTAAGGTTGATGAAGTAAAAGCTAAAATTAAAGACGGTTCCTTTAAGGTATTTGAAGGCGAAATCAAAGACAACAAAGGTAATATTGTAAACAAAGCTGGCGAGGTTATCAAAGATTCAGATATCACTGGTAAGATGACCTGGTATTATGAAAATGTTACTGTAAAATAAGTCTATCGTTTATAAGGAAACAAAAAGGGACTGCTGCAAATAGGGAAATAACATTTGTAGCAGTCCTTGCTATTATACATTCCCGGAATAAGTGAGGTAAGGTGAAAACGTGGATCAAGGGTCTAAACAAAACTATGCCATTGAACTAAGTGGAATTTCTAAATCCTTTGGTGATGTGGTTGCGAACAACAATATTAATCTTTCCCTGAAAAAAGGGGAAATCCTGGCTTTACTCGGAGAGAATGGTTCCGGAAAAACAACCTTAATGAATATGCTCTCCGGTATCTACCATCCTGATGGTGGAACCATTAAAGTGAATGGTACAGAAGTGGTAATCAACTCTCCGGAGGAAGCTATCAAACTGGGAATCGGCATGATTCACCAACACTTTAAACTGGTTGATGTACTGACCGCTACAGATAACATAATCTTAGGTTCTGGTTCTAAAGGCTTGTTATTAAAGAAAAACCGTTCTGCAAAAATAAAAGAAATTAGTAATCACTTCGGTCTATCCATCGATCCGGATAAAAAAGTCTATAACATGTCTGTTAGTGAAAAACAGACCGTAGAAATCATCAAGGTTCTATACCGGAATGCAGATATTCTCATTTTAGATGAACCAACCGCCGTACTGACTCCACAGGAAACTAGGAAGCTTTTCAAAATACTTAAACAGATGAAAGCGGAGGGCTGTGCTGTAATTATCATTACACATAAGCTAAATGAGGTAATGGCCATCAGCGACCGTGTAACTATCCTTCGTAAAGGAGAGAGTATCACTACTGTAGAAACTGCGAAGACGTCTATCAATGAGCTTACTGAACTTATGGTAGGACGTCCGGTAGAGTTACATATTGATCACCCTACTAATGATTTTGACGAGAATTTATTGGAAATTCACCACTTAACAGTGGCCAATGAAGAAGGTTTTGATGCCATCCAGGATATCAGTTTCGAATTAAGTAAAGGAGAAATTCTTGGTGTGGCAGGTATTGCTGGTAGCGGCCAGAAGGAACTTTGTGAATGCCTGGCTGGATTAATCCCTGCCAGAGAAGGTGCTGTTCTTTACAAAAAAGTAAATCTCCTAGGAAAGTCTCCTCAGGAGATTATCAATCTCGGAATTAGCATGAGCTTTATTCCAGAGGACCGTCTGGGAATGGGACTAGCTGCCTCCATGGGTATGGTAGATAATCTAATTCTTAAAACCTATCGCAATGGAAACGGACCTTTTGTTCAAAAAGAGGAGGCAAAACAGCTAGCCGCAAAACTTGTTGGTAAACTGGATATTGTAACTCCATCCATTGACACCCCAGTTAGACGTCTATCTGGTGTTAATGTTCAGAAGGTACTCTTAGGACGTGAGATTGAATCTGAACCAAATGTTCTCATAACCGCATATCCAGTAAGAGGGCTTGACATCAACTCCTCCTATACCATATATAATGCATTAAATGAACAGAAACAGCGTGGTGTAGGGGTTCTCTTCATTGGAGAAGACTTAGATGTTATGTTAGAGCTATGTGATAGAATCATGGTCCTTTGTCATGGTCAAATTACTGGAATTGTAAATGCAAAAGACTCCACCAAGGAAGAAATCGGTCTTCTCATGACAGATGCCAAAGAAACCATCTCATCCAAAAAACTACAGAAAATCAATACGAAGGAGGCAGAAAAATGAATAATCCATCTTTAGTCAAGAAAAAAGAACCTTTCATTCGTATTGAAAAACGTACGGAATTATATGGATTTAAACAGGCTATGGTAATGCTAATCGCCATATTGGTAGCACTGACTGCCGGTGGGATCTTTATCCTCTGTCTGGGACATAATCCATTTGTAGCCTATAAGACAATCGTTTATGGTGCCTTTGCTAATTCTTACTATCTGAAAACTACGATTGAAATCATTATTCCATTGGTGATTCTATCCCTTGGGGTCACTCTTGCATTTAAGATGAAATTCTGGAACATTGGTGCAGAAGGTCAATTTATAATGGGGGCTACCTTTGCTACCATCCCTGCCCTGTTCCTAAATAATATGCCACATATTCTGTTGTTAATTGTAATGTTTGCCTTTGGCTTCATTGGTGGCGGATTGTTTGGTTTATTACCAGCCTACTTTAAAAGCAAATACAACACCAATGAGACCTTATTTACCCTTATGCTAAACTATGTAGCTCTTTATCTTGTTGTGTACTTAAAGGAAGGGCCTTGGAAGGATCCTAATTCCGGGGGCTTCCCTAAGATTGCCTCTTATATTGAACGAGCACGTCTTGACTCTTTGTTCGGTGTACATATCGGGTGGATCATAGGACTTCTTTTAGTTATCTTTATCTTCTTCTACTTAAGAAAATCAAAGCAAGGTTATGAAATTAGTGTTGTTGGCGAAAGTGAAAATACTGCAAACTATGCTGGAATGAATGTCAAAAGAATCGTTCTTCGTACCATGTTCATCAGTGGTGGTATCTGCGGTATCGCCGGTATGCTACAGGCCTCTGGGGTTAACTATTCTCTGGATGAAGGTATTGCCTCAGGAGTTGGTTTTACAGCCATTATTATTGCCTGGCTGGCTAGACTAAATCCATTTGGTATCCTGTTTGTATCCATTATGTTTGGAATCTTAGAAAAGGGCTGCGGTGTTATGGAAAGCAGCTACGGTTTTCCTACCGCCGTACCTGATATCCTGCAGGGTGTTATCCTATTCTGTATTTTGGCATGTGACTTCTTTACCAGATATAAATTCAGCTTACGTCACTCTGCTAAAAGCGTTAGAAAGGAGGATATCTGATTATGTTACTAAAATTCTTATTTGCATCTATAAAAGCAGGAGTCCCTCTACTTTTCGGTACCACTGGCGAGATTGTTACTGAAAAAAGTGGAAGTCTCAATCTTGGTGTTGAAGGTATGATGTATATGGGTGCCTTTATGGGCTTCTTTGTGGCTTATAAGACGGACAGTCTCATACTGGCCATCATTGCTGCATTTTTAATGGGAATGTTAGGTGCCTTAATCTACGCTGTATTAACCATCACTTTTATGGCAAACCAGAACGTAACTGGTCTTACCTTAACTATTTTTGGTATTGGCCTCTCTAACTTCCTTGGAAATAGTATGGTTGCAGCAACTGATATCACTCCTAAGCTTTCCGACCGTATGATAGATCTGCTGGCAGAAAAACCTCTCCCTATTTTAGGGGATATTCCAATCGTAGGTAAACTTCTGTTCTCTCATAATATATTGGTTTACTTCTCTGTTCTCATTGCAGTGCTCCTTGGCTACTATATCAAAAAAACAAAGCCTGGATTAAACATGAGGGCAGTTGGAGAGAATCCTGCTGCTGCAGATGCTGCCGGTATTAATGTCACCAGAACAAAGTATGTTCATGTCCTTTTGGGCGGTGGAATCTGCGGAATTGGTGGAGC
>JAEYRR010000224.1 GCA_023435505.1 Bacillota bacterium
ACGTAGTCTAGTGTTGTTGTCGATATTAACCTGATCATGATATGTGTTTTCTGTCATTGTCTTACATCCTTTCATAACAATTATATCATATGTTTCCATTCTCGCCAATGCTAGGAAATTGGATGTCCGTTTTCTATAAATATGCTATAATAGTAGTTGGTTTCCATAAACTGGTTTAATTATGTGGATTATTATGGTACCATATAGAATAGAATGTCGCAGAAAAGAGTGAAATTTTGATGAAAAAAGCAGGTACAGTAAATGTTATTAAAAAAAATAGAATGTTTTTGTTTGGAATAATACTGCTTATTGTGCTCTTAGTTACCTTAGCAGGTGTGTTTATCTTGCAATTTTATGTTGGACGATTTGCCCCGGAAGAAGACTACAAATTATATGATAAATATTATGTGATGATCACGGAAGACCGCAATTCAGAGTTCTGGCGCTCTGTATACAAAGGAGCATATGAGGAGGGACTTAAGAATGGTGTATATGTCGAGATGTTAGGGGATAATCTGTCCGGAAATTACACCAAGGAAGAGCTTATGTCCATTGCGATTGCTGAAGAGGTAGATGGTATTATATTGGATGCGGATGAAAGTCAAGAAATGACTGACTTAATCAATGAAGCTTCAGATAAAAACATACCGGTAATCACAGCTTATCATGGTAATACTGCGGGGAAACGTTTAAGCTTTGTAGGTGCAGGAAGTTACAATATGGGTCGGGTTTACGGAAAGCAAGTATTGCAACTGGCAGAGAAAGTGAAACGACAGAAATTAGCTACCAGTAAGAACAGTATATGTAATGTAGCCATACTAGTGACGGCATATGCAGATCAGACCTGGCAGAATGTATTATGTTCGGGTATTCAGGAGACTGTAAATCAGGATAAATATGAAGGAAAAAATATTAAAATAAGTCTTCTTCCTATAAATAATACGACAAAATATTCTGCAGAGGAATCCATACGTGAAATCTTTATGGAAGACGAGTTACCTGATATCATTGTATGCCTGAATGAGGTTAATACCTCCTGTGTATATCAGGCTATCGTAGATTATAACAAAGTAGGAGATGTGGGTGTGTTAGCGTACTATGATCAGGACACAACCCTTACAGCGGTTGGACGTGGGGTTTTTGATGCCACTATATCAATTGATACCAAACAGATTGGGTATTACTGTACAAAGGCTTTGCAGGAGTATTATCTCCATGATAACGTAAGCGAGTATTTTGCTGTAGATGTATTTCTCATAAATTCCAATAATGTTTCAGAATTTAGGGAAGGGGATACAAATGAAGATAAAAAAGATTAAAGATTTTTCACTTCAGGTTAAAATGAGCCTTATCTTTATTTTTGCTAATGTACTTATTTTCATTGTAAACCTTATTATGTATACCAGCATTAATAACATGAATGCGGATATGGACAAGGTGTTCAGTGAAAATATAAAACTGAATGAATTAAGTGTTGCAATTAAGGATGTACATAGTAATATGACGGAGTACTTAAATACAAAGTCTTATGATGTCATGGATGAATACTTCAAAAGTAATACGGTCTTTACAGGTCTAATCAGTGAGCTGCCAGAGGTGGTAGGTAATTCTAATCTAAGTAGAATGGAGCGAAATATCAAGAAGTTATCTGAGGAATATCTTGATCTAGCAAATCAGGCTGTAGAGGCGAAGCGTGGACGAAATGTTCAAAAATACAGCATCCGTTATCAAAAAGCAAGCGAACTATACGAATATATCAATGCATATATTGAGAGCTTAAATAACGACCAGTTGCTCATCAACTCAAAGAATTACCAGGAACTATCAAAATCCTTACGGTTACTTGAAGCAGTAAACATTATTTTGCTCTTAATAGCGGTTATTGGTACAGTTATCATTATTACTGCTATGACTAGCAATATTATTAAGCCGTTAAAAAAGCTTTCCCATGCAGCCAATCGTGTGGCTAATGGAGAACTCGAGATTAAGCGTCTAGAAGTGGAAACAGGAGATGAGATTGGCGTTGTAACCAGTGCGTTTAACCAGATGGTAGTAAGTATTCGAGAAAACATAGAAAAACTTAAAGAGAGTATGGAAACTGAGCAAAATCTTAGAGAGAATGAGTTGAAGATGGAGACTCACTTAAAGGATGCCCAACTCAAATATCTACAGGCTCAGATTAACCCCCATTTCCTCTTTAATACCTTAAATGCGGGAGCACAGCTTGCAATGATGGAGGATGCAGATAAAACCTATGCCTATGTGCAGAAAGTGGCAAATTTCTATCGCTATAATGTGAAGAAAAATAATGATATCGTAACAATACAGGAAGAGCTCAACCTGATTAATGATTACATATATATTCTGAATGTTCGTTTTTCAGGGGAGATTCAGTTTGAAAAAAACATAGAACAAGAGGTCTTACAATGTAAGATGCCAAGTATGATTCTACAGCCGATTATAGAAAACAGCGTCAATCATGGAATTCGTGGAATGGAAGGGAAGGGTAAAATTATACTGTCTGCATACCAGGAAGATGATATGGTCAATATCAGTATTATGGATAATGGCGTAGGAATGGATCAGGAAAAGATAGACCGTCTCCTTAATGGTAGTTTAAAAGAAATTGATGTAACAGGTAATTCTAATGGTGTAGGAATGGATAATGTAATTCAGAGACTGCGTCTTTATTCCGGTAATGATGAGGTGATTAACATCCGTCAGGGACATGATGGTATTGGACTAGAAGTTATTATACATATACAGATAGAGGAAGGGGTAGAGAAAGATGTATAAGATTATGTTAGCAGATGATGAAGGTATTGTTATTGATTCTCTTAAGTTTATTATAGAAAAGAAATTTGGCGATCAATGTGATATTGAATTTGCTAAAACCGGAAGAAGCGTCATAGAGCTGGCAGAACGATTTCGACCAGACATTGCCATAATGGACATCCAAATGCCTGGAATCAACGGAATTGAAGCTATGAAGGAAATCATAGAAAATAATAAGAATATTGTTTTCATCGTTATGTCTGCTTATGATAAATTTGACTATGCCCAAGAAGTGATAAAGATGGGCGGAGTTATTGAATACATAACAAAACCCATGGAGCAGAACAAATTCATACATACTTTAAAAAAAGCCATGGATCAGGTAGATACCGAGCGCAAGAGAAGAAGCAATGAACTATTGATTAAAGAAAAACTAGAGACAGTAGTTCCAGTGATTGAAAACGGTTTTATTTACAATGTTTTGTTAAGAGAACACTTTGAAGAGGATATACAGAATTATATATCCTTATTGGAAATCAAAGAGAAATATGGCTACATGGTGGCTATTGTCAGTGGGGATACTCAACAGGGCAACCATATGACCAATGCAGTAGGCACAAGTGTGCGTATCCAGAAGCATTATTTAGAGGTAAGGGATTGTATCAAGGATTATATACCTACTGCTATTATTGGTTCGGCTATGGGTAATAAATTGGCAGTAATGGTACCTTATGAAACGAATAAGATGGAGTATAACGATAGAATTATTCTGATTGGGAAAGCAAGAGAGCTGGCAAGAAAACTTCGCAGCAGAATAGATATCAGTTTTCGTATAGGGATAGGTTCGGTACAGTCTGTAAGTGATCTATCAAAGTCCTATAGTATGGCGTTAGAATCTTTAATTAATACAAAAGAATCTGTTGTACATGCGGATGATCTTCCTATTGAGTGTGAGTATGAAGCAGATTATCCGGTTGATTTAGAAAAATGGTTGTTTGATGCCGTTGAAAAAGGGGAAATTGATGATGCAGTTTCCTATGCCGGCCGATTCTTTGATTGGATGGTACAGAATTATTCGGATAGTATGATGGATATTCGTTTAAAGACCATCGAATTTGTTCTTTGGGCAGAGCATCTGGCATATTCGAAGGGCGGTATGGTCTATCAGTTTAAAGGCAGACAGGACTATTTGCCTGATTTATTGCAAATGACCGATTATAACGTAATGAGAGATTGGTTCATCCAAAAAATCTTAATCTCCTGTCAGAATGTTATTACAAAGAAGATAGAAAGGTCGGTAAGTATTGTAGAGCAGGCAAAAGAGTATATCTTATCTCACTACAATTCTGATCTATCCTTAGATGATATATCCAGAATTGTGGATATCAGCCCTTATTACTTCAGTAAAATATTTAAAGAGGAGACAGGAGTTAATTTTATTGATTATCTAACCAATATTCGTATAGAAAAGGCGAAGGAGTTATTGCTTTCAACAGATTGCTCCATGAAAGAAATCTGTACTAGGATAGGTTATTCCGATCCTAATTATTTTAGTAGGGCGTTTAAGAAAAATGTAGGCGTTACTCCTACTGAGTTTAAGGAGGTTAAATATGAATAAGTGTAAAAAATGTTTTGCGTTAGTATTGGTCGTATGTTTAATCTTTAGCTTACTCAGTTGTGATAAGAAAATCCAACCTGACAGTGGACAGGAAAAAGTAGGGGAGCAGAAGAAAATACAGATTGGAATCACCTTTGATTCCTTTGTCATTGAGCGATGGGAGAGGGAAAAGGATGTTTTCGTATCCATTGCAAAGGAGCTAGGGGCAGAAGTTAATGTACAAAGTGCCAATGGGGATATAGTGTCACAAAAGAATCAGATTGATTACTTTATAGAGAAAAAAGTAGATGTAATTGTTATCGTCTGCAGGGATTCCGACGGGATCCGTGAAAATGTAGAGAAGGCTTTAGAAAGTGGCATTCATGTGATTGCCTATGACAGGTTAATTACCAATGTTCCGGTGGACTTGTATATCTCTTTTGACAATGAGGCAGTAGGTACTATGATGGGTAAAGCCCTGATAGATAAGAACATAGGAGAAAAAAGCAACGTCTTGATGCTAGGAGGGCCACTAACTGATAATAATGTCACTCTGGTAGAAGATGGATTTAAGAAAGTGATGAAAGAGAAAAACGTCAATATTCTGGATTCCATACATGTTGATAACTGGAATGCTGAGATTGCAAGAGACTACATCTTTGAGCACCTGGACACGGTAATGAAGACAGATGCTATCATGTGTGGTAACGATAGTATTGCAAGCCAGGTAATTCATGCATTGGCTGAACAACGACAAGCTGGGAATATACTTGTTGTGGGGCAGGATGCAGACCTGGAAGCCTGTCAATGTATAGTAGAAGGAACTCAGTTAATGACTGTCTATAAACCAGTGGAACGATTAGCTAAGCTGGCAGCAGAATATGCAGTTATATTGGGAAGAGGGGACAGTATTCCAAGTACTGATACGGTTTCTCTTATCAATGGTTCCTATTTAGTTCCCTATGTGAAACTTGATCCAATCAGTGTCACGGAAGAAAATATGAATAAAGTCATCATCTCAGAAGGCTTCCACCTAAAGGAAGATGTGTATCTGAATGTTCCGCATAAGATGCCTAAATAATTTCTTTTTCCATTGGATTTAGGACAAAATTAATAATGCTAAATACTTGGACAAAAAAGTGCTACTGATATACTAGTTAGCATAGAACCAAGTGACAAAAATATGAAGAAAGATATAAGATATTCCTAGTTCTATTGTGATATGATTAGTTTGTGATTAAAAAGGATCACCAAAATATAAAGGGAGGAACATAAGTTTATGAAAAGAAAGTTACTTAGTGTTATTCTTGTTTTATCTATGATTCTGGCATTAGCTAGCTGTGGTACAAAAGATGAAGGCTCTAGCACTGATGGCAAAGGCGGAAAAGTTGGTGTTGCTATGCCAACAAAAGATCTTCAAAGATGGAATCAAGATGGTTCTAACATGAAAACTGAATTAGAGAAGGCTGGATACGAAGTTGATCTTCAGTATGCTTCCAATGATATTCAGACTCAGGTTAGCCAGATTGAAAACATGATTAATGGCGGCTGTAAGATATTAGTAATCGCTTCTATCGACGGTGATTCATTAGGAACAGTTCTTGATCAGGCAAAAGAAAAGAAGATTAAAGTTATCGCTTATGACCGTTTAATTATGAACACTGATGCAGTTTCTTATTATGCAACATTTGATAACTACATGGTTGGTACAGAGCAAGGCAAGTATATCGAAGAAAAATTAGGATTAAAGGATGGCAAAGGTCCTTTCAATCTTGAAGTTGTAACTGGTGACCCAGGTGACAACAATGCTAAGTTCTTCTATAACGGAGCTATGGATGTATTAAAAACATACATCGAAAGTGGCAAACTTGTAATCAAATCCGGACAGAAAGATTTTGATAAGGTTGCAACCGCTAACTGGGCTACAGATGCTGCTCAGGCTAGAATGGATACTATCATTGCTGCTAACTATGCTGATGGCACTAAACTTGATGCAGTTCTTTGCTCCAATGACTCTACAGCTCTTGGTGTAACTAACTCTTTGGAAGCATATTACAAAGGTGAATGGCCAATCATTACTGGTCAGGACTGTGATATTGCAAACGTTAAGAACATGATCGCTGGTAAGCAATCTATGTCTATCTTCAAAGATACTCGTACTTTAGCTGCTAAGGTTGTTGAAATGGTTGACGCTATCTTAAAGGGAAAAGAAGCTCCTGTTAATGATACTAAGACTTATGACAACGGTAAGGGCATTGTACCTTCCTATCTTTGCAAACCAGAATATGCAGATGTTAACAATTACAAGGATCTTTTAGTTAAATCCGGTTACTACACTGAGGATCAGTTGAAATAATCTTGTAAGAAAGTGTTTCATAACAGGCGAGTTTAACTCGCCTGTTATCTTAGTAAGAAGATAAGAGCTAAGTTAAAATGTCTAAATGAAGAGCAGTGGACATAGGAGGTATTCAGTTGGCTAAGATATTGCTTGAAATGAAAAATATAACCAAGACATTCCCGGGTGTAAAAGCACTGGATGACGTTAACTTACAAGTTGAGGAAGGCGAGATTCATGCACTTGTAGGAGAGAATGGAGCCGGAAAGTCCACCTTAATGAATGTACTGAGTGGGATATACCCTTATGGAACCTATGAGGGCGATATTATATATGATGGTGAAATATGTAAATTTAGTAATATTAAAGATAGTGAAAGAAAAGGTATTGTCATTATTCATCAGGAATTAGCCTTAATACCGTATATGACAATCGGTGAGAATATGTTCCTTGGTAATGAACGAGGACATAAATATGCAGTAAATTGGAATAAAACTTATGGCCGTGCAGATGAGCTATTAAGAGTAGTTGGCTTAATGGAATCCTCACGGATGCTGGTTAAAGATATAGGTGTAGGTAAACAGCAAATGGTCGAGATAGCCAAAGCATTGGCTAAGAATGCAAAGCTGCTAATACTGGATGAGCCTACCTCATCACTCAATGAAGCAGATTCTAAGGCATTACTTGATTTGCTACTCAAATTCAAGAAGGATGGGTTAACTTCAATTATTATTTCACATAAACTGAACGAGGTAACCTATGTTGCAGATAAGATCACTATAATTCGTGATGGTGCTACCATAGAAACTCTGGTTAAGGGTGCTGATGAGATAGAAGAGAGCAGGGTTGTAAAAGGAATGGTTGGTCGTGAATTATCAGATCGTTTCCCTAAACGTCAGTCCAAACTTGGAGAGGTTAAACTTGAAGTTAAGAACTGGAATGTGTACCATCCACTTTATATGGAACGTAAAGTAGTAGATAATGTCAGTATTAATGTATGAAAAGGGGAAGTAGTAGGAATCTCCGGACTTATGGGTGCAGGACGTACAGAACTTGCTATGAGTATATTTGGCAAAAGCTACGGTGAAAATATCAGTGGTAAGATGTTTATTGATGGTAAAGAAGTGCAGATGAAAAATGTAAATTCAGCCATCAAACATAAGCTAGCCTATGTTACAGAAGACCGTAAAGGTAATGGTCTGATTTTAAGTAATCCAATTCGAGTTAATACAACTCTTGCTAATATGGATGCAGTTAGTCGACATAAGATTATTGATAAAGATTTGGAATATGGTGTTGCAGTTGAGTATAAGGAAAAGCTTAAAACGAAATGTCCTTCTGTAGAACAGAATGTAGGTAACCTTAGCGGTGGTAATATGCAAAAGGTTCTTCTTGCAAAATGGATGTTTGCAGATCCTGATGTACTGATCCTAGATGAGCCAACTAGAGGTATTGATGTAGGTGCAAAATACGAGATCTATTGTATCATTAATCAACTTGTAGCAGAAGGTAAATCTGTAATTATGATTTCCTCTGAGCTGCCTGAGATATTAGGTATGTGTGATCGTATCTATATCATGAATGAGGGTAAAATCGTTGGTGAGGTTTCCCGCGAAGAAGCAACACAAGAATTAATTATGACGACTATATTAAAATCTAGTAACTAATAAAGGAGAATAACGATGGATAAAGCAAAATCTATGGATATCATTAAAAAGTATACAATGGTTATTGTGTTATTATTAGTAGTTGCATTTTTTGCTTGGCAGACTAAAGGCGATATCTTACTTCCTATGAATGTCAGCAGTTTAATTTCCCAGAATGCTTACGTATTTATCCTTGCAACAGGTATGTTGTTATGTATTTTAACAGGTGGTAACATCGATCTTAGTATTGGTTCTTTGGTATGCTTTGTAGGTGCAGTAGGTGCTGAGATTATGGTTAATAAGGGTGTTAACATGTATGCTACAATCTTTATTATGATTATAATCGGTACAGCAGTTGGTGCTTGGCAAGGCTTTTGGATTGCATTTGTTCGAATTCCTCCATTTATCACAACGTTAGCAGGTATGTTAATGTTTAGAGGATTAAGTAATGTTGTATTAAACGGTATGACTGTTTCTATAAAAGATAAGACTACCTTCGTAAAGATCTTTGGTGGTGGAGCAGATTGTTATATTCCTGATTTCTTTGGAAATAATGAAATAAACCTTACTTGTTTAATCGCTGGTGCAGTTGCAATATTAGTTTACATATTAATTCAGGTAAAGAGCAGAAGAGATAGAATAAAAAAAGGTTATGAGGTTGGTAACTTCCTTCCTTTTGTATTAAAAATGGTATTGATCTCATTTGTTATCACTGCTTTCGCTTATCGCTTAGCTCAGAATAAAGGTATCCCTACCGTATTAATCTGGGTATTCATCAATGTTTTAGTATATAACTATATCACTTCAAACACTACCTTTGGTAGATACTTCTATGCAGTGGGTGGTAATGAAAAGGCTACTAAGTTATCTGGTGTCAATACTAACAAGATTTACTTTGGTGCTTATCTGAACATGGGATTCTTATCTGCAATCGCCGCTATGGTAACTATCGCTCGTATGGTATCCGCTCAGCCTACCTATGGTCAGAACTATGAGATGGATGCAATCGGTTCATGTTTCATCGGTGGTGCATCTGCTTATGGTGGAATCGGAACTGTTCCTGGCGTTATCATTGGTGCTGTTTTAATGGGTGTTATCAATATCGGTATGTCCTTAATGAAAATCGACCAGAACATGCAGAAGGTTGTTAAAGGTTTAGTATTGTTAGCAGCAGTTATCTTTGATGTTGTTTCAAAACGTGGTGGAAAGTTCATTGTTAAGAATTAACAGAAACTTAAACTAAACAAATATTGGGTAAAGCTCTGGATTTTCCAGAGCTTTATTTTTACACTTTTAATAGTTTACATAATATAATTATGGTAACTTATATAACTGATCTCTTATAGGATAAGTTGATTTTAAATTTACAAATAAATTCAATTAGTGTAGAATTAAATTAACGCCATTTAGTCTCTGATTTAATTATTTTACATAAATCTTTTATAAACAAGAGGAGGATACTATGAAAAAAGTTTTATCAGTTTTACTG